>JBFYOR010000141.1:0-2572 GCA_041303695.1 Mycobacterium sp.
ACGACGGCGTCGCCCGCGACCACCGCGCAGGCCACTACGACATCGGCGGCTCCAGCGACGACGAGCGCACCGGCGGCGGCGGCCGAGACGACGACCCCACCGGCGGCGGCGGCCGAGACGACGACTGCACCGGCGGCGGCGGCCGAGACGACGACCGCACCGGCGGCGGCGGCCGAGACCACGACCACACCGGCGGCGGCCGAGACCACGGCGGCGGCTGATACGGCGGCGGCGGACGAGACCACCGCGGCGGACGAGACCACCGCGGCGACCGAGACGGCGGAGGCCGAAACCACCGCCGTTCAAGCCACCGAGGAAGCGACCATCGAGTCGGAGGCCCCGGCGGCCGTCACGACCACCGAGGTGGCGCCGACCCCGGTTCCGGTGGGCGGTTAGCGCAAGCCGTCGTAGTAGTCCGAGGTCGCCTCGTTCAGCGAGGCATCGGCATAGCCGCGGCAGTAGTCCCACGTGACGTAGGCGTCCGGTTCCGGATCGAAGGCCGGTTCGTGCGGGCGCACGGTGCCGTCGACGAGGAGCTGAAGAAGGTTGGCGCGCAACATGTCCCAGTCGTGATAGTGGTCGGTGTTGCAGTCGTCACAGCACACCACCAGACCGCGAAGGCCCCGATGGGCCAGCAGCGCCTCGTAGACCGCCAGGTCGGCCAGATCGGCCTCCACCGCGGCCCGCTCCTGCGGATCGAGCGGCTGACCGGGCTCTAGCGCGTCGAGCGCCGCCGACGGATCGGACGGGTCGTCGGCAAAGGGGTCGGGCGGCAGTCCCGGTGGCAGGTCGTCGCGCACGTCTACACATTACGCGAGCAGCATGGGTATCGCGCCGGGAAGCCGCCCGTGGTGCCGATAGGATGGGGCCTTCATTCCGCCCGCTGATGGAGGCCGCGCCGATGTCACGAAACGAAGGCAGCACCACTGGAGTGCGGACCGGTGGTGACGACCCCGCCAAGATAGCCATGCTGGGGCTGACCTTCGATGATGTGCTGCTGCTGCCCGCGGCGTCGGACATCGTGCCGGCCACCGCGGACACCTCCAGCCAGTTGACCCGCAAGATCCGACTGCGGGTGCCGCTGGTGAGTTCGGCGATGGACACCGTGACCGAGGCCCGGATGGCGATCGCCATGGCGCGCGCGGGTGGCCTCGGTGTGCTGCACCGCAATCTCTCGATCGCCGAGCAGGCCAGCCAGGTCGAGATGGTGAAGCGGTCCGAAGCGGGCATGGTCACCGACCCGGTGACCTGCTCGCCGGAGAACACCCTGGCCGAGGTGGACGCCCTGTGCGCCCGGTTCCACATCTCCGGCCTGCCGGTCGTCGACGGTGACGGATCGCTGGTGGGCATCATCACCAATCGGGACATGCGGTTCGAGGTCGATATGAACAAGCGGGTCGCCGAAGTGATGACCAAGGCGCCGCTGATCACCGCCCAGCAGGGGGTGACCGCCGACGCCGCGCTCGGCCTACTGCGCCGCAACAAGATCGAGAAGCTCCCCATCGTCGACGGCCATGGCCGGTTGACCGGATTGATCACCGTGAAGGACTTCGTCAAGACCGAGAAGCACCCGTACGCCACCAAGGACAGTGACGGCCGACTGCTGGTGGCCGCGGCCGTCGGCGTCGGCGACGACTCCTGGGACCGGGCGATGGCACTGGTGGACGCCGGGGTCGACGTGCTGGTGGTCGACACCGCGCACGCGCACAACCGCCGGGTGCTGGACATGGTGGGCAAGGTCAAGGGCGAGGTGGGCCACAAAGTCGAGGTCATCGGCGGCAACGTCGCCACCCGCAGTGCGGCCGCCGCGCTGGTCGAGGCCGGTGCCGATGCGGTCAAGGTCGGGGTGGGCCCCGGTTCGATCTGCACCACCCGGGTGGTGGCCGGTGTCGGAGCGCCGCAGATCACCGCGATCCTGGAGGCCGTCGCCGCCTGCGCACCGGCCGGCGTGCCGGTGATCGCCGACGGCGGTCTGCAGTACTCCGGGGATATCGCCAAGGCCCTGGCCGCCGGGGCCTCCACCGCGATGCTGGGATCGCTGCTGGCCGGCACCGCCGAGGCGCCCGGCGACCTGATCTTCGTCAACGGAAAGCAGTTCAAGAGCTACCGCGGCATGGGCTCGCTGGGCGCCATGCAGGGCCGCGGCGAAGCCGGGTCTGCTCAGCGCAGCTACTCCAAGGACCGCTACTTCCAGGACGACGTGCTCTCCGAGGACAAGCTGGTGCCCGAGGGCATCGAGGGTCGGGTGCCGTTCCGCGGTCCACTGTCCACCGTCATCCATCAGCTCACCGGCGGGCTGCGTGCGGCGATGGGATACACCGGGTCGGCCACCATCGCCCAACTGCAGCGCGCGCAGTTCGTTCAGATCACCGCCGCCGGGCTCAAGGAAAGCCACCCGCACGACATCACCATGACCGCCGAAGCGCCGAACTACTCGAGCAGGTGAAGCGTGCGCGACATGGTTGAGATCGGTATGGGCCGGACCGCCCGCCGGACCTACGAACTCTGCGAGATCAACATCGTCCCGTCCCGGCGGACCCGGTCCTCCCAGGACGTGTCGACCGGCTGGCAG
>JBFYOR010000142.1:0-6443 GCA_041303695.1 Mycobacterium sp.
CGACACCGGTCGGTGCCGCCACACCCGTAAGCGCGGTGAGCGCCGCGCAGGCCGAACTGAGCAATCAGGTCAGCCCCCTGGGTACCCCGGTGCAGACCGCCCGTGAGCGCATCGCCATGCGCACGGCCGCATCTCTGCCGGTGACGCTGATGAAGTTCGTTCTGCGGCACGGCTTCCTGGCCGCCGGCAATCAGCAGTTCGCGCTCGTCGGTGGAGTCGACGCGGCGAACCTACAGGCCCTCGACGACGCGGTCGACGAATACGCGCTGGCGTCGGCGTTCTCCCAGCAGATCCTCAATCCGATGGATCCCGCGGTGGTCACCCAGGTCGCTCCGCCGCACAGTTGGTATGGACTCGATGTGGCCGGTTCGCGCCTGCTGTACGACAACCCCGACACCATCTATCGCTTCATACCGGTGAACAAGACCGCCGAGTACGTGATCACCGGCCGGCTCTATGAGGGCATCCCGTCCGACACCACCTTCAGCGTGCTGGAGGGCACCGCCGGCACGACATCGACGATCCTGACCCTTGATGACCTCGACATCAGTCCTGACGGCTCGTTCGTGATCACCGTCAGTGGCGCCGCAGCGACGCCCGGGCAGCGGAACCATCTCCAGCTGACGTCAAGCTCCACCCTGATCGCGGCGCGAAACACCCTGGGCGACTGGGCTGTCGAGGACCCGATGGGGCTTGAGGTGCAGCGGGTCGGCGGACCGCCCAACAGTCTGTTCGCCCAACTCGGCGGTTTCGTGCTGCTGGGTTCACTGGTCAACGACAACCCGCTGCTGGCCTCGCTGGCGTCGCTGATACCGCCACTGGGTATCGCCGAGGCGCCGATCGTGCGGGGAACGCTGACCGCGCTGCTCATGATCGTGCGGGGAAGCAACCAGCAGGCCAAGTACATGGCGCTGGCCACCACCGACCCCGTCACCGGACAACTCAGAGCGCCCAACGTAATGACACAACCGGCCAGCAACGCCGAGTTCCTGGCCAACCAGTTGCAGAGCAATGGTTACTTCCAACTCGCCGACGACGAGGCGCTGATCCTGACCATCGACCCGGCCAGTGCCGGGTTCTTCACGGTTCCGGTCTACAACGACTGGACGATCACCGACGACTACTGGAACCAGCAGACGAGTCTGAACAACGACCAGTCCATCGCCAACCCCGGCGGCACCTACACGATCGTGGTATCGAAGCAGGATCCGCTGGTGGCGAATTGGCTGTCGACCGGCGGGCTCAACCAGGGCATCATCTCGATGCGGTTCCAGAACCTCGACCCCGACTCGCCGGACACCCCGACAGTCACCTCACAGGTGGTCAAGGTCTCCGAGATCGGCGATTACCTGCCGGACGGCACAGTGTTCGTCACGCCCGAGCAGCGAGCCACGCAACTGGCGGTGCGCAAGGCCGGCTTCGACAAGCGCTGGGCGCCGTACCCGCAGCCATGAACCCCCTACTCCTGCTGCTGGGACCTAGCCGAGGCCGATCTCGCGGGCGATGAGCATCAACTGGACTTCGGAAGTGCCTTCGCCGATCTCGAGGATCTTGCTGTCCCGGTAGTGCCGCGCGACCGGGTACTCATTCATGAATCCGTAGCCGCCGTGGATCTGGGTGGCATCACGGGCGTTGTCCATCGCGGCCTCGCTGGCAACGAGTTTGGCGATCGCGGCCTGCTTCTTGAACGGCCTGCCCGCCAGCATCAGCGCGGCCGCGTCGTAGTAGGCGGTGCGGGCGGCGTGCGCGCGGGCCTCCATGCGGGCGATCTTGAACTCGATCGCCTGATAGCGGCCGATGGCCTGCCCGAACGCGGTGCGCTCCCCCGCGTACTTGATGCTCTCGTCCACGCATCCCTGCGCCGCGCCGACCGCCAGGGCGGCGATCGCGATCCTGCCCTCGTCGAGGATCTGCAGGAAGTTGGCGTAGCCGCGTCCCCGCTCGCCAAGCAGGTTGGCTTCGGGAACCCGGACGTCGGTGAAGGACAGCGGGTGGGTGTCGGAGGCGTTCCAGCCGACTTTGTCGTAGGCGGGCTCGACGGTGAAACCCGTTGCCGGAACGGGGATCAGGATGGCAGAGATCTCCCGGCGCTCCCCCGTTGTTCCGGTGACGGCGGTGACGGTGACCAGCTTGGTGATATCGGTTCCGGAGTTGGTGATGAACTGTTTGGACCCGTTGATCACCCAGTGACCGTCATCGAGTCGGGCGGTGGTCCGGGTCGCCCCGGCGTCGGTTCCGCCACCCGCTTCGGTGAGGCCGAAGGCGCCCAGCGCCCGTCCACTGGTGAGCAATGGCAGCCATTCCTGCTTCTGGGCCTCGTTACCGAACCGGTAGACCGGCATCGCGCCCAGCGATACCCCGCCCTCCAGGGTGATGGCCACGCTCTGGTCGATCTTGGCGAGTTCCTCCAGTGCCAGACACAGCGCGAAGTAGTCCCCGCCCATACCGCCGTACTCCTCCGGAAACGGCAGGCCGAACAGGCCCATCTCCGCCATTCCCGCCACGACCTCGTACGGGAAGGAGTGCTCGGCATCGTGTTTGGCGGCCACTGGGGCGACGACCTCCCGGGCGAAGTCGCGCACCGTCTTCGCCAGCTGCTGATACTCGTCGGGAAGTGCTGCGGTGGAGAGAAATTCAGTCACGTGGGGCTCCTTCTCCTGTTGCGACTATGCGTGCCAGCGGCTGGCCAACCTTGACCTGATCGCCTAGGGCGACGAGCAGTTCGACCACGCCGGCTACCGGGGAGCGAAGCGAGTGCTCCATCTTCATCGCTTCGACCGCGAGGATGACGGCTCCGGTATCGACGGCTGCGCCGTCTGCCACGGCCACGGCGACAACCGACCCCGGCATCGGACTGGTGAGTTCGGCATCGCCGCTGTGCTCGTCCTCGGGACGCACCGGGGCTTCCCGCACCTCCTCGGCGACCACCGTCCGGCCATTTCCGGCCAGCCAGATCAGATGGTCCGCCACCGCCACGGTGTAGGTAGACCGGACTCCGTCGAGGGTGAGCGAGAGCGTCGGTGCCGCCCACTGCGCGGCGAGTGTGCGCACGGGGCCGTCCTCGACCCGGACTTGCGCGCGCCGGGGACCGCCGGTGATGTGGACGTGTTCGGTCCGGGCGCCGCAGCGCAACCGGACGCTGGTCGGTGCGGCCTGACCGATCCGCCACCCTGACGGCACCTGCCACAGGTCGGCCGGGGCAATGGGCCAGCGCCGCAGCCACAGGCAAGCCGCCGCTGCGATCAGGTCATCGTCGCCGGGATCGGCGGGGCGGTACTGCAATTGTTCGAGCAGTCCGGTGTCCAGCCGTCCGGCGGCAACGTCGTCGTCGGACAGCACGAATCGCAGGAAGTCGATGTTGGTGCGCACCCCGAGCACGGCGGTGCCGGCCAGCGCGCGGTCCAGGCCGCGGCATTGCGCGGCCCGGTCGGGGCCGTGGGCGATGACCTTGGCCAGCATCGGGTCGTAGTCGCTGCCGACGGTCATGCCGACGGAAAGACCTGAGTCGACGCGGACGCCGGGGCCATCGGGTTCGGTCAGTCCCAGCACCGGACCACCGGTGGGCAGGAAGCCGGCCGCGGGGTCCTCGGCGTACACCCGGGCCTCGATCGCGTGGCCGTTCATCACGATATCGTCCTGGCCGGCCGTGAGCCGCTGTCCCGCAGCGATGCGGACCTGCCATTCGACGAGGTCCCATCCGGTGACCATCTCGGTGACCGGATGCTCCACCTGCAGGCGGGTATTCATCTCCATGAAGAAGAACTCGTCGGGGCGGTCGGCGGAGACGATGAACTCGACGGTGCCGGCGCCGACATAGTCGACGCTGCGGGCGGTATCGCAGGCCGCCGCGCCGATCCGGGCGCGGGTCGCGGCGTCGAGCAGTGGCGACGGCGCCTCTTCGATGACCTTCTGATGGCGGCGCTGCAGGCTGCACTCACGCTCGCCGAGGTGCACGACGGCGCCGTGGGCGTCGGCGAGCACCTGCACCTCGATATGACGGGGGCGCAGGACGAAGCGTTCGAGGAACAGGGTGTCATCGCCGAAGGCTGCCGCGGCCTCGCGTCGCGACGCGGCCAGTGCGGCCGCGAGTTCGGCCGGGTCGTCGACGCGGCGCATCCCCTTGCCGCCGCCGCCGGCGGACGGCTTGACCAGAACCGGAAAGCCGATGCCCGGCGCGGCCGCGATCAATGCCTCGTCGGAGAGTCCGGGCTCGGCGATGCCGGGGACCACCGGGACACCGAACGCCGACACCGCCGCTTTGGCGGCGATCTTGTCTCCCATGGTGGCGATGGCCGGTGCCGGCGGACCGATGAAGACCACCCCGGCGTCCTGCAGTGCGGCGGCGAAAGCGGCGTTCTCAGAAAGGAATCCGTAACCCGGATGAACCGCCTGGGCTCCGGTGCGCACCGCCGCAGCGACGACTGCGGGGATGTCGAGATAGCTCTGCCGGGCCGGCGGCGGGCCGAGTCGGACGGCGATGTCGGCCTCGGCCACGTGCCGGGCGGCGGCGTCGGCATCGCTGTACACGGCCACCGTTCGGATGCCCATCGCCTTGAGGGTTCGGATGACCCGGACCGCGATCTCGCCGCGGTTGGCCACCAGAACGGTGTCGAAAAGCCCTGTGCTCATGTTTCCCTACATCCGGAAGACGCCGTAGGAGACCGGCTCGACGGGGGCTCCCCCGCATACCGAGAGTGCCAGTCCCAGAACCGTTCTGGTGTCAGCGGGGTCGATCACACCGTCGTCCCACAACCGCGCGGTCGAGTAGTACGGGTTGCCCTGCTGTTCGTACTGCTCGCGGATCGGGGCTTTAAAAGCGTCCTCTTCCTCCGGGGTCATCTCGCCGCGGACGGTGGCCAGCACCGAGGCGGCCTGTTCACCGCCCATCACCGAGATGCGGGCGTTGGGCCACATCCAGAGGAACCGCGGCGAATAGGACCGCCCGCACATCGAGTAGTTACCCGCGCCGTGGGACCCGCCGATGACGACGGTGAGTTTGGGAACCCGGGCGCAGGCCACCGCGGTCACCATCTTGGCGCCGTGCTTGGCGATCCCGTCGGCCTCGTAGTCGCGGCCGACCATGAAGCCGGTGATGTTCTGCAGGAACAGCAGGGGAACCATGCGCTTATCGCACAGCTGGATGAAATGCGCACCCTTGACCGCGGATTCACCGAACAGCACGCCGTTGTTGGCGACGATGCCGACGGGATGGCCGTGGATGTGGGCGAATCCGGTGACCAGGGTGGTGCCGTAGTTGGCCTTGAATTCGTCGAACTCACCGCCGTCGACGATGCGGGTGATCACCTCGTGCACGTCATAGGGCACCTTGGCGTCGACAGGGACGACGTCGTAGAGCTCGTCCTGATCGGCAACCGGCTCCACCGAGGGCCGGATCTCCCATGGCGCGGCGCTTCGCGGCCCGAGAGTGCCGACGATGCGCCGCACGATCGCCAACGCATCCCGGTCGTCGCGCGCGAGATGGTCGGTGACGCCCGATGTCCGCGAGTGCAGGTCGCCACCGCCGAGTTCCTCGGCCGTGACCACCTCACCGGTGGCGGCCTTCACCAGTGGCGGGCCGCCCAGGAAGATGGTGCCCTGATTGCGCACGATGATGGCTTCGTCGCTCATCGCCGGTACGTAGGCGCCGCCCGCGGTGCACGAGCCCATCACCGCGGCGATCTGGGCGATGCCGGCCGCGCTCATCCTGGCCTGGTTGTAGAAGATCCGCCCGAAGTGGTCCCGGTCGGGGAACACCTCGTCCTGGCGGGGCAGGAAGGCCCCTCCGGAGTCCACCAGGTAGATGCAGGGCAGCCGGTTCTGCGCGGCGATCTCCTGGGCGCGCAGATGCTTCTTGACCGAAAGCGGGTAGTAGGTGCCACCTTTGACGGTGGCGTCGTTGGCGACGATCATGCATTCCCGCCCCGCCACCCGACCGATTCCGGCGATGACACCCGCCGCCGGGCAGTCGTCGTCGTACATGCCGTCGGCGGCCAGCGGGGCGATCTCCAGCAGCGGGCTGCCCGGGTCCAGTAGCCCGTCGACCCGATCACGCGGCAGCAGCTTGCCGCGGGCGGCGTGCCGTTCCCGGGCCCGCTGCGGGCCACCGAGAGCCGCGACGGCCAGCTTCTCGCGAAGCTGGGCGACCAGCTGCAGATGCGCCTCGCGGTTTGCGGCGGGCGATGCCATGGACTCACCTTTGGTTAATGACGACTAACTGCTAGGTTAGTGGAGATTAACGTAAGACCGTACAGCGGGGTACTGGCGAGGGGTTTTTCTTTGACGACGCTCACCCAACGCGACCGGCAGAAGTCCGACCGGCGCTCGCAACTGCTGGCCGCCGCCGAGCAGCTGATCGCCGAACGCGGATTCCTTGCGGTGCGCCTGGAGGATATCGGTGCGGCCGCCGGCGTCAGCGGACCGGCGATCTACCGGCACTTCCCCAA
>JBFYOR010000143.1:0-7640 GCA_041303695.1 Mycobacterium sp.
GTTATAGGCCAGCGGCTGTGCCTTCAGGGTGGCCAGCAGGCCCGCCAGGTTGCCGATCAGTCGGCCGGACTTGCCGCGGGCCAACTCGGCGATGTCGGGGTTCTTCTTCTGCGGCATGATCGACGAGCCGGTCGACCAGGCGTCGTGCAGGGTGACATAGCCGAACTCGGTGGTGCTCCAGAGGATGATGTCCTCGGCCAGCCGGGACAGGTCGACACCGATCATCGCCAGCACGAACGCCGCCTCGGCGGCGAAATCGCGGGCCGAGGTGGCGTCGATGGAATTGTCGGCGGCCGCGGCGAAACCGAGGTCCGCCGCGATCGCGTCGGGATCCAGTCCCAGCGATGAGCCTGCCAATGCGCCGGAGCCGTACGGCGACACCGCGGTCCGGACGTCGAAGTCGCCGATTCGGTCGACATCGCGCAACAGTGGGTGGGCGTGGGCCAGCAGGTGGTGGGCCAGCAGCACCGGCTGGGCGGCCTGCAGGTGGGTCTTGCCGGGCATCACGGCGTCCGGATGCGCCCGGGCCTGGGCGGCCAGTGATGCCACCACCTCCAGCACCCCGTCGGCGACGCGGCGCATCGCGTCGCGCAGCCACATCCGGAACAGCGTGGCGACCTGGTCGTTGCGGGACCGGCCGGCCCGCAGCCGGCCGCCGAGGTCCGCGCCGACGCGGTCGATCAGGCCCCGTTCCAGAGCCCCGTGCACGTCCTCGTCGGTGACCAGCGGTGCGAAACTGCCGTCGGCGACGTCGGAGCCCAGACTGTCCAACCCGGCCAGCAGGCCGTCCCGTTGCTCGTCGGTCAGCAACCCGGCGCGGTGCAGGACCGCGGCGTGCGCCCTGGAGGCTGCGACGTCGTACGGCGCGAGCACCCAGTCGAAGTGGGTGGACTTGCTCAGCGCAGCCAGTGCGGGGGCCGGACCGTCCGCGAACCGGCCGCCCCACAGTGAACCCTCGTTGGTACTCACGTCAGCTCTCCCCGGCGCGAGCAGACACAAAGTCGCACAAAAGTGGGTCCCCGAGTGCGAGTTTGTGTCTGCTCGCGGAGGACGGCGGGGGCCTCATAGCGCTCGATCCCGCTGGGCGGCGATCTTCGACGACAAGCCGTGGATGTGGACGAACCCCTTCGCCGAGGACTGGTCGAAGCTGTCGCCTTCGTCATAGGTGGCCAGGTTGAAGTCGTACAGCGACTGCGGGCTGCGCCGGCCGTTGACCGCGATGTGACCGCCGTGCAACACCAGTCGCACCTCGCCGGTGACCCGCTCCTGGGTGTTGGCGACGAATGCCTCCAGTGCGGCTTTCAGCGGAGAGAACCACAGTCCGTCGTAGACCAATTCGCACCAGCGCTGGTCGGTCTGGCGCTTGAACCGGCCCAACTCGCGCTCCAGGGTGACGTGCTCGAGTTCGGTGTGCGCGGTGATGAGCACCATCGCCCCGGGAGCCTCGTAGATCTCGCGGCTCTTGATACCGACCAGTCGGTCCTCGACCACGTCGAGCCGGCCGACGCCCTGCGCACCGGCCCGGCGGTTCAGTTCGACGATCGCCTCCAGAACGCTGACCGCGGTGCCGTCGATACTGACCGGCGCGCCCCGCTCGAACCCGATGATCACCTCGTCGGGGGTGTTCCAGTTCAGCGTGGGATCGTCGGTGTAGTCGTAGACGTCCTTGGTGGGGGCGTTCCAAAGATGCTCCAGGAAACCGGTTTCCACGGCGCGGCCCCACACGTTCTGGTCGATGGAGAACGGTGAGCGTTTGGTGACGTTGATCGGGATCGCGTTCTGCTCAGCGAACGCGATGGCCTTCTCCCGGGTCCACGCGTAGTCCCGGACCGGAGCCAGCACCTGAAGATCCGGCGCCAGCGCGGCGAAGCCGACCTCGAAGCGCACCTGGTCGTTGCCCTTGCCTGTGCAACCGTGGGCGACGACGGCGCCGCCGTGTTCGCGTGCCGCGGCGACCAGATGCTTGACGATCAACGGCCGGCTCAGAGCGGACACCAGCGGGTAGCGGTCCATATACAGGGCGTTGGACTGGATCGCGGGCAGGCAGTACTGCTCGGCGAACTCGTCGCGGGCATCGACGACGACAGCCTCGACGGCTCCGCAGTCCAGGGCCCGCTGGCGCACCACCTCCATGTCTTCGCCGCCCTGCCCGAGGTCGATGGCGACGGCGACGACCTCGCTGCCGGTCTCCTTGCCGATCCAGCTGATGGCCACCGAGGTGTCCAGACCGCCGGAATAGGCCAGGATGACGCGCTCGGACATGGATGTCTCCTTAGTGGGTGTGACCGGGTGTGACCCGGTGTGCGGACTGTCTAGGTGTGCTGACGGATGTTCTCGAACATGACGGCCACTTGCGCACCCGTCATCGGCTCACGGGCGATCACCAGGATGGTGTCGTCGCCGGCGACGGTGCCGACCACCTCCGGAAGCGCGGCCCGGTCGATGGCGCTGGCCAGATAGTGGGCCGCCCCGGGTGGGGTGCGCAGAACGGCGAGGTTGGCGCTGGCGTCGGTGGATACCAGCAGTTCGCCCAACAGCCGGGCGACCCGCTCGGTGCCGCCGGACACCCCCCGCACCGGGCTGCCATCCTCGGGCACCACGTACACCCCGCCGCCGCCGTCGGCCCCGCGCAGCTTCACGGCGCCGAGTTCCTCGAGATCACGGGACAGCGTGGCCTGGGTCACCTCGATACCTTCATCGGCGAGCAGCGCGGCCAGTTCGGTCTGGCTGTGCACCGGAGCGGACGACAGGATCGTGACGATCCGGGCCTGCCGGCCGGCCCGGGTGGTGGCGACTTCCGGTGATCGGGTCATCGGTGGCGTCCCCCGTTCCTGTGCTCGAGGAGCCAGACCAGCAGCGCCTTCTGCGCGTGCAGTCGGTTCTCGGCCTCGTCCCACACCGCGCTGTGCGGGCCATCCATCACCTCGGCGGTGATCTCCTCGCCGCGGTGCGCCGGAAGGCAATGCAGCACAACGGCGTCCGAATCAGCCACAGCCAGCAGGTCGGCGTTGACCTGGAACGGCCGGAAGGGGCCGACCCGGTCGAGGCCGTCGTCCTCCTGGCCCATCGAGGTCCAGGTATCGGTGACGAGCACGTCGGCACCCGTGGCGGCGGACCTCGGGTCGGCGGTCACGGCGATCGTCGCACCGGTCTCGGCGGCGCGGGCCTGGGCCGCGGCGACGACGGCGACATCCGGGCCGAAACCGCTTGGCGCGGCGATCGTGACGTGCACTCCGGCGGTGACGCCGCCCAGCATCAGCGAATGCGCCATATTGTTGGCACCGTCGCCGAAATAGGACATCCGCAGGCCGCGCAACGAACCCTTGCGTTCTGCCAGGGTCTGCAGATCGGCGAGAACCTGGCAGGGGTGGAACTCGTCGGAGAGCGCGTTGACCACGGGAACGGTTGCCGTCGAGGCCATCTCGGTCAAGCGGTGCTGTCCGAAGGTCCGCCATACGATGGCGTCGACGTAGCGCGACAACACCCGACCGGTGTCCTCGAGGGTCTCGTCGCGGCCGAGTTGGGTGTTGCGGCCGTCGACGACGACGGCGTGTCCGCCGAGTTGGGCGATGCCCATCTCGAAGGAGAACCGGGTGCGGGTGGAGTTCTTGTCGAAGATCACCGCCACACCGCGCGGGCCCTCCAGTGGTCGGCGACTGAACGGGGCTGCCTTGAGTTCGGTGGCCAGGGCCAGCACCTCGGCCTGCTCTGCCGGGGTGAGATCGTCATCGCGCAGGAAGTGCCTCATAACGTTGCTCCCGCCGTATCGAGAATGCCGGGCAGCGCCGAGACGAACCCGTCGATCTGCTCTTCGGTGATGATCAGCGGCGGTGCCAGTCGGATGACGTCGGGGGCGGCCGCGTTGACCAGGAAGCCGGCATCCCGGGCCGCGGTCTCGGCGGCCTTGGCCTGCGGCGCGGTCAGCACGATTCCGCGCAGCAGCCCGCGGCCCCGCACGTAGTCCACCAGAGGGTGATTCAGCGCCTCCACCCCGTGCGCCAAGGTCTTGCCGAGCATCCCGGCCCGTTCGACGAGGCCGTCATCGTCGAGCACCCGCAACACCGCCAGCGCCGCGGCGGTGCACACCGGGTTGCCGCCGAAGGTGCTGCCGTGCAGGCCGGGTGTCATCAGGTCGGCGGCCGGGCCCAGCGCCAGGCAGGCGCCGATCGGCAATCCCCCGCCCAGGCCCTTGGCAAGGGTGACGATATCGGGGGTGACCCCGTCGTGCTGATGGGCGAAGAAGTCCCCGGTGCGGCCGACTCCGGTCTGCACCTCGTCGACGGCCAGCAGTGCGCCGTGCCGGCTGGTGATCTCCCGGGCGGCGGCCAGGTAGCCGGCCGGCGGGACGACCACGCCGCCCTCCCCCATGATCGGCTCCAGGAACACCGCGGCGGTGTCGTCGGCGACCGCCGCCTGCAGAGCGGAGACATCGCCGTAGGGCACGTGGGTGACGTAGCCGGGTAGCGGCGCGAACGGCTGCTGCTTGGCAGGCTGGCCGGTCAGCGCAAGTGCGCCCATGGTGCGGCCGTGGAACGCTCCCTGAGCGGCGACGAGTTTGGTGCGGCCGGTGAGCCGGGTGATCTTGAAAGCGACCTCGTTGGCCTCGGCCCCGGAGTTGCAGAAGAACACCCGGGCTGGCGAGCCGAGGTGGCCGACGAGTGCCTCGGCGAGTGCGACACCGGGCTCGGTGGCGTACAGGTTGGAGACGTGGCCGAGGGTGTTCAGTTGGGTGGTGACGGCCTCGATGACCGCCGGGTGGCGGTGGCCCAGGATATTGACCGCGATCCCGCCGAGCAGGTCCAGGTAGGTGTGGCCGTCCACATCGGTGACCACCGCGCCGTCGCCGCTGGCCAATGCGAGCTGCGGGGTGCCGTAGTTGTCCATCATCACGGTCTGCCAGCGGTCGAGCAGGGTCATGTGCCGACCACCGTCGTCCCGGCACCTTCGTCGGTGAACAGTGCGGCCAGCACGCAGTGCTCGACCCGGCCGTCGATGACGTGGGCGCTGGGCACCCCGGCGGTGACCGCGCGCAGGCACGCCTCGATCTTGGGCACCATGCCTTCCTCCAGGGTCGGCAGTAGCCGCGCGAGCGTGACGGTGTCGATCTCGCTGACCAGGGAGTCGCGGTCCGGCCAGCGGGTGTAGAGGCCCTCGACATCGGTGAGCATGAGCAACGCCTCAGCCCCGAGTGCCTCGGCGACTGCGGCGGCAGCGGTGTCGGCATTGATGTTGTGCACCACGCCGTCGGCGTCCGGGGCGATGGTCGAGATCACCGGGATCCGGCCCGCGGCAATGAGATCGTGCATGACGTCGGCGTTGACGCTGGCTACGTCGCCGACCAGGCCGATGTCGGTGTCGACACCGTCGATGACCACACTGCGCCGTACCGCGGTGAACAACCGGGCGTCCTCGCCGGTGAGGCCCATCGCGTACGGACCGTGGGCGTTGATCAGGTTCACCAGATCGCGGCCGACGGAACCGAACAGCACCATCCGCGCGATATCGAGCACCTCCGGGGTGGTGACCCGGAAACCGCCCCTGAACTCACCGGCGACACCCAGCCTCTTGAGCATGGCGCTGATCTGCGGACCGCCACCGTGCACCACCACGGGGTGGATGCCGGCGTTGAGCAGTGCCACCATGTCCTCGGCGAAGGCGGTCTTGAGCCGGTCCTCGGTCATGGCGTTCCCGCCGTACTTCACCACCACGATCTTGCCCCGCAGCGCCTCGGCTTTCCCGGCGTCGGTCATGAGCTGTATGCCGAGTTCTCTTCGACATAGGCGTGTGACAGATCGGTGGTACGGATGGTGGCCTCGCCGGTGCCCAGGTTGAGGGCAATCACCACCTCGATATCCGGACCGGACAGGTCGACGTCCCGCGCACCTGCTGCACCGGCGCCGTCGACACACACCGGGGATCCGTTGAACGACACTGTGATCCGCATTGGATCAATGGTGAACGGCACCATCCCGACGGCGGCCAGCACACGCCCCCAGTTCGGGTCCGAACCGAACAGTGCGGTCTTGACCAGACTGTCGCGGGCGACGATGCGGGCGGCGGTGACGGCGTCTTCCTCGCTGGGCGCACCGGTCACGGTGACGGCCACCCGCTTGGTGACCCCCTCTGCGTCGGCCTGCAGTTGGGCGCACAGGTCTTCGCAGACTTGCAACACCGCATCGTCGAGATGGGACTGGCTGGGCCGGATCTCGCTGGCTCCCGAGGCCAGCAGCAGCACCGTGTCATTGGTCGATGAACTGCCGTCGACGTCGAGTCGGTCGAAAGTGCGCGCGGTGGCGCGACGCAGTGCGGCGTCCAGCGCGGCCGGGTCAGCAACCGCATCGGTGGTCAGCACGCAGAGCATGGTGGCCAACGACGGCGCCAGCATGCCCGCACCCTTGGCCATCCCGCCGAGGGTCCAGTTCTCCCCCGTCTCCACGCGGTGATGCAGCGCAACCTGTTTGGGCACCGTGTCGGTGGTCATGATGGCCCGCGCGGCGTCGTCGCCGCCCAGTAGTCCAGCCGCGAGCTCGTGGACGATCTCGGTCACCCCGGCCAGTACCGTGTCCATCGGCAACCGGTCGCCGATGAGTCCGGTCGAGCAGACGGCCACCTCGATCGGGCCGGTCTCGGTGCCCCAGTTCGACAGCGTCGCCGCCACCGCCTCAGCGGTCGCGTGGGTGTCGGCGAAACCCGCCGGTCCGGTGCAGGCGTTCGCGCCCCCGGAGTTCAGCAGCACCGCGCGCAGTCTCCCGGTGGTGAGTGCCTGGCTGGTCCACAGCACGGGTGCGGCCTTGACCTGATTGCGGGTGAACACACCGGCTGCGGAGTAGTCCGGGCCCTCGTTGAACACCAGTGCGAGATCGGGTGCACCGGACTTCTTGATACCGGCTGCGATCCCAGCGGCCCGGAAACCGGCGGGCGCGGTGACACCTTGGCTGCGCAACAGTCGGGTGTTCGAGGTCGACGATCGGGTCATGGCGCCACCCCCACCACCGAGAGGCCCTGGGGCTCCGGCCAACCCAATGCCAGGTTCATCGACTGCACCGCAGCCCCGGCGGTCCCCTTCACCAGATTGTCGATGGCGCACACCGCGACCAGCACTCCGGCGTCGGCGTCGACGGCCACCGCAAGTTGGGCGGCGTTGCTGCCGACCACCGATCCGGTGCGGGGCAGTTGCCCCTCGGGCAGCAGATAGACGAACGGTTCGTCCCCGTAGGCCTTCTCGTAGGCCGACCGGATCTCCGATTGCGATGCCGACGTCGGCGCGGTACAGGTGGCAAGGATCCCGCGGGCGGTCGGGATGAGTACCGGGGTGAACGACACGGTGACCGGGCGGTTGGTGACCGCGCGCAGGCCCTGCGCGATTTCGGGGGTGTGCCGGTGCACGCCGGCGATGTTGTAGGCCCGCGCTGAGCCGATCACCTCCGAGGCCAGCAGGTCGACGTTGGCGGCCCGGCCGGCTCCGGAGGTGCCACTGACCGCGACCACGGTGACGGCCGGCTCGACGAGGTCCGCGGCGACCGCGGGCAACAGCGCCAGCAGCGCGGCGGTCGGATAGCAACCCGGCACCGCGATGCGGGTGGCACCGCGCAGCCTCTCCCGGGCACCGGGCAGTTCGGGCAATCCGTACGGCCAGCTGC
>JBFYOR010000144.1:0-3394 GCA_041303695.1 Mycobacterium sp.
GTGGCGACGAGCCGGCGCAGCGGGCCCGGATCACGGGCGGGCAGGCCAATCCCGAGGCGCGCAGTCGTGCGCTGACGCTCACCGGCGCGGATCGACCGCGCGGTGAACGCCCGCATGACGCTGTCACGCAGCCGGCCGCGCAGGCCTACACCCGGAGCCAGACCGCTGCCGATCGGCGGCAAGCCCGCCGACGGCAAATACAGCGGGTGCGGGCTTAACTCCACCCAGGGAATGCCCAGCAGTTCGGCGGCCATCCCGCCGCAGACGGTGATCACGTCGGAGACCACCAGATCCGGCCGGAGTTCCTCCACACGGGTCAGATTGCGCGTCGCCATCCGGGCCGCCCGGTAGTGGATCTTGGCACCGGCGTCAGCGTCGTCATCGGACTCCTCGGCATCCAGGCCGAGCAGTTCCACGGCCTCGATGCCGGCCCCGCGGGCGGTGTCGAGCCACTGGACCCCGGTGATCAGCACCGGTTCCTCACCGGCCTGGCGCAGGCGCAGGCACAGCGCGAGCGCCGGGAAGGCATGCCCGGCCTCCGGCCCGGCGACCACGGCGACCCGCATCGGCCCTACCCTGCCACAAGCCGGTCGGCGGCCCGGATCGCCAGGACTAGGCTGGCGGGCATGACCGAGCAGATCGCCAACATAGGCTCCGACATCGACAACGCCCACACCGTCGAGGTGCTGCTGGCGTCACTGCAGGCCGCCGACACCGACGGCGCGGGCGCGGTGCTCGATGACAATCTGGTGTACCAGAACGTCGGCCTGCCCACCATCCGCGGCCGGGCCCGGGCGATGAAACTGTTCCGCGCCATGGAGGGCCGGGCCGGTTTCGAGGTGAAGACGCACCGGATCGCGGTCAACGGTTCCTCGGTGCTCACCGAACGCACCGACGCGCTGATCTTCGGTCCGGTGCGGCTTCAGTTCTGGGTGTGCGGCGTATTCGAAGTCAATAACGGCCGGATCACCCTGTGGCGGGACTACTTCGACGTATGGGATATGACCAAGGCACTCGTGCGCGGATTGGCCGGCGCGGTGGTGCCGGCCCTCCGACCGCGGCTATAACCGTTCGCGAGCAGCTACCGAAGCTGGCCCAGTTCATCGAATGCCTGCGCCCAGCCCGCCAAGCGATCGGTGGCTCCGGCCAGTTCTTGGCGATACCGCTGATCGTGAATCGGGCTGCCCGCGTTGGCCGATGACACCAATTGCGCCGCCGCGGTGACCATCTCGTTGTACTGCCGCACGCCGCCGCCGAGCTGCGCGGTCAGCGCATTGATCGTCGGCGCCAGGTAGCTCCGGGAATCGGGGTTCTCCCGGGCGGCGCGCTCCATCGAGGCCACTTCCGAGGCCGTCGCCGCCATGGCGGCGGCGGACCGGCCCGCCGCCGCGGTGAGCTCCCGGATGTCCTCGGCCGGCAGCATCGCACCGCGCTGCATCACCGCCAGCAGGGAGTGCAGCCCGCGCTCGGAGGCGCCGAGTGCCGACATCGCCGGCCGGGCGACCGAACCCGGTGGCGGCAAGCGACGGCCGCTGACCTCACGCTGTGGCGGCAGCGGCTCGCCGCGCAGCCACCGGTAGCGCAGCAGCCACAGGGTCGCCGGAACGGCCGCTCCGGCAGCCACCAGTCCGGTGATCAGCAGCGCCCAGACCGGGGTGTTCCAGACGGCCAACAACCCGGTGACGAAAACCCAGAACGCGGTCGCGAAGCCGAAGAACACCCCGAACCGCAACGCCCAGCGCCGCTTACGCAGCAACCGGGCGCGCGGGTCGGACACCGCACCGAGTTTCGCCGCGGCGACGTCGGCGTACTCGCTGACGGCATCGATACCGCGTTGCAGGGTAGGCCGCCGGTAACGCGAGCCCGGCCCTGACGCCGATCCCGTGGACTTCACCGCCATCGAGTAATCGCCTCCTTCGCCGACGGCCTACTGGCCGAGCGGCTGCTCGGGTTCGGGGGTGATGGCCGGGGTGGCCGGTGTCGCGGCACCGCCAGACGGCAAGGCCTCACCGCGCATGGATGCGCGGATCTGCTCGAGCCGGGAATGTCCGGCCATCTGCACCCCGGCCTGCTGAACTTCCATCATCCGGCCCTGGACCGAGTTCTGCGCCAGCTCAGCTGAGCCCATCGCATTGGCGTAGCGACGCTCGATCTTCTCCCGGACCTCGTCGAGGTTGGGGGTGGTGCCGGGTGCGGCGATCTCGCTCATCGACCGCAGCGATTCGCTGACCTTCTCCTGCATCTTGGCCTGCTCGAGCTGGCTCAGCAGCTTGGTGCGCTCGCCGATCTTCTGCTGCAGCATCATCGCGTTCTGCTCGACGGCCTTCTTGGCCTGCTGGGCCGCGCCCAGCGACTGGTCGTGCAGGACCTTGAGGTCCTCGACGCTCTGCTCGCCGGTGACCAGTTGCGCGGCGAAGGCCTCGGCGGCATTGGTGTACTCGGTGGCCTTGGCGGCATCGCCGTTGGCGGTGGCCTGGTCGGCCAGGGTCAGCGCCTGGCGAACGTTGGCCTGCAGCTTCTCGATATCGGCCAGCTGGCGGTTCAGCCGCATCTCCAGCTGGCGCTGATTGCCGATGACCTGGGCGGCCTGCTGGGTCAGGGCCTGGTGCTGACGCTGCGCGTCCTCGATGGCCTGCTGGATCTGAACCTTCGGATCGGCGTATTCGTCCACTTTGGCGCCGAACAACGCCATCAGGTACTTCCACGCCTTGACGAACGGATTGGCCATCTACTTGCCCCGCCTTCGAATCGAGTGCCGCATTGGGTTAGGAGCCCAATTTATCGGGTCGGACCCACGGACCACAGCCCGGTTGCCATGTCGGATGCTGAAATTCTGGCAAATCCGCCCACTCAGGCCACTGCCATGGCCGCGGGATGCGGGATTACGGTGCTCCCGACGTCCATCGGGCCACGTGCGAGACGGCTGACGTCTTCGTGACAGGCCAGTTCGGTGCCGGCGTCGCGCAGCACCCGTGACATCGGGACGTCCAGTGCGGTGCAGATCGCGCTCAGCAGCTCGCTGGAGGCCTCCTTGCGGCCCCGTTCCACCTCGGACAGGTAGCCAAGGCTGACCCGGGCCGAGTCGGAGACCTCGCGCAACGTGCGCCCCTGGGACGTGCGAGTGCGACGCAGAACATCACCGATCACTTCACGCAGCAGTACCGCCATGGCGCTGTCCTCCTCGAGTCGTCGCAGCACTACGGACAACGCCGAAGGGCCCAGGTTGGTTCCCGAGTATCGGTCAGGGCTGGTGACTTGTTCCCCGGACCGCCGAGATCACGTAGTCCAGGCCGGTGGCCACCGTCAGCACGATCGCGGCCCCCATCACCCACCAGGCCACGGTCGTCCACTGTGCGGGCCAGTCGTGCAGCGGCAGGATGAACAGCCCGATGGC
>JBFYOR010000145.1:0-7372 GCA_041303695.1 Mycobacterium sp.
CACTGGCTGCCAGCTCATCGGACAGATCCGGTGCCGGTGCCAGCACGGTGACGCAGATGCCTTGGCGCTGAACGGTTTCCACCACCGGCCAGGCCGCACCCTGACCGAACGACGATCGGGCAACCAGAGCCGCCAGTTCGCGGCGCATCGACACCCGCTCCTCGAGCAGCACCGGCACCGGGTCTGTCCGATGAGCTGGCAGCCAGTGCCGAACAGCTGGGGTTGCGGATCGCCGAGGAACTCGGGGTGGTCGGGGTGCTCGCGGTCGAGCTGTTCGAGACCACTGACGGCGCACTGATGGTCAACGAGCTCGCGATGCGTCCGCACAACTCCGGACATTGGACGATGAACGGCGCGGTCACCAGCCAGTTCGAACAGCACCTGCGCGCGGTGCTGGACTACCCGCTCGGCGACACCCGGGCCCTGGCCCCGGTGACGGTGATGGCCAATGTGCTGGGTGCGCCGGTGGCCCCGGCGATGAGCATGGACGAACGGCTGCACCACCTGTTCGGCCGGATCCCGGAGGCCCATGTGCACCTCTACGGCAAGGATGAGCGGCCGGGACGCAAGATCGGACATGTCAACGTGCTGGGCTCCGACCCCGACGGGGTGGCCGGGGTGCGGGAACGGGCGGAGCGGGCTGCACACTGGTTATCGCATGCGGAGTGGACAGACGGATGGGACGGACATGGCCCAAATGAGTGAGGCTGGTCATTCACCAAAGGTCGGCGTCATCATGGGCAGCGACAGCGACTGGCCGGTGATGGCCGCCGCCGCCGAGGCGCTGGCTGAGTTCGAGGTGCCCTTCGAGGTGGGTGTTGTCTCGGCGCACCGCACCCCCGGGCTGCTGCTGGACTACGCCCGCGGCGCGGCCGGCCGCGGCCTCGAGGTGATCATCGCCGGCGCCGGCGGCGCGGCGCACCTGCCCGGCATGGTGGCCTCGGCCACCCCGCTTCCGGTGATCGGCGTTCCGGTTCCGCTGGCCAAGCTCGACGGACTGGACTCGCTGCTGTCGATCGTGCAGATGCCGGCCGGCGTTCCGGTCGCCTGCGTGTCCATCGGCGGGGCCCGCAACGCCGGACTGCTCGCGGTGCGGATCCTGGGCTGCGCGGACCCGGCACTGCGGATTCGGATGACGGGCTTCCAGGTCGGGCTCGAGGCGGAGGTCGCGGCCAAGGACCGCGCGCTTCGGGAGCGTTTACTCGGGGAGTAGACAAGCGGGTAATCTTGTCCGCGATTAGCGAGGAGGCTGTCATGGCTGGCTTGGCCGGAAATCCATCGTTCGATGTCTTCCAGTTGCCCGAGGAGCACGAAGAACTCCGGGCTGCGATCCGGGCACTGGCGGAGAAGGAGATCGCTCCGTACGCCGCCGCCGTGGACGAGGAGGCGCGCTTCCCCCAGGAGGCGCTCGACGCCTTGAACGCATCGGGGTTCAACTCGATCCACGTGCCCGAGGAGTACGGCGGTCAGGGTGCGGACTCGGTGGCGGCCTGCATCGTGATCGAGGAGGTGGCCCGCGTCGACGCGTCGGCCTCGCTGATCCCGGCGGTCAACAAGCTCGGCACCATGGGGCTGATCCTGCGCGGCTCCGAAGAGCTGAAGAAGCAGGTGCTGCCCGAGATTGCCGATGGCAAGATGGCGTCCTACGCCCTGTCCGAGCGCGAGGCCGGTAGCGATGCCGCCGCCATGCGGACCCGCGCCAAGGCCGACGGTGACGACTGGATTCTGAACGGCTCCAAATGCTGGATCACCAACGGCGGCAAGTCCGCCTGGTACACCGTGATGGCGGTCAGCGATCCGGACAAGGGTGCCAACGGCATCTCGGCGTTCATGGTCCACGAGGATGACGAGGGTTTCGTCGTCGGTCCGAAAGAACGCAAACTCGGCATCAAGGGCTCGCCCACCACCGAGCTGTACTTCGAGAACTGCCGCATCCCGGGCGACCGGATCATTGGCGAACCCGGCACCGGTTTCAAGACCGCGCTGGCCACCCTCGACCACACCCGGCCCACCATCGGTGCCCAGGCGGTGGGGATCGCGCAGGGCGCGGTGGACGCGGCCATCGCCTACACCAAGGACCGCAAGCAGTTCGGCCGCCCGGTCGCCGACAACCAGGGCGTGCAGTTCATGCTCGCGGATATGGCCATGAAGGTCGAGGCGGCCCGGTTGATGGTGTACTCGGCGGCCGCCCGGGCCGAGCGCGGGGAACCCGACCTCGGCTTCATCTCGGCGGCCTCGAAGTGCTTCGCCTCGGATGTGGCGATGGAGGTCACCACCGACGCCGTGCAGTTGTTCGGCGGCGCCGGCTACACCATCGACTTCCCGGTGGAGCGGATGATGCGCGACGCCAAGATCACCCAGATCTACGAGGGCACCAACCAGATTCAGCGGGTGGTGATGTCGCGCGCCCTGCTGCGTTAGTCGGCCGGACGCAGGTGGGTGATGTCGCCGGCTGCCACCGCTATGGACTGTGCGCCGGTGTCAATATGCAGCTGCCCCAGCTCGTCGAGATCGGTTGCGACGCCGATGATCTCGCGCCCGCCCGGTAGTTCGGCACGAACCCGGGTGCCCAGCGTCACACTGTGGCGGCGGTAGTCGTCCATCAGCGTGGGATCGCCGCCGCCGGATGCGCGCCAGCGGTCGATCCGCGCGGTCCACTCGGCGAGGATGGCACCCAGTAGCGCGCTGCGGTCGGTCATCGTCGAGCCCAGCATCAGCAGCGAGGTGGCCCGGGCATCCGGAGCGTCATCCTCCAGTTCAGCGGCCCGCAGCGTGACGTTGAGACCCAGTCCGACCACGATCACCGGGTCCGGCGCGGCGACCTCGGCCAGGATTCCGCCCAGTTTGCGTTCGCCGACAAGAATGTCGTTGGGCCACTTCAGTCCCGGCGTGATGCCGGTGGTGGCCGTAACCGCGTCGAGGACCGCCACCCCGGTCAGCAGTGGTAGCCAGCCCCAGCCGGCCGGGGCCAGGCCGGCCGCGTCGACGCCGAGCGACAGCGCGATCTGCGAGCGTGGCGGAGTGGACCAGCTGCGGCCGTTGCGGCCACGGCCGGCGCTCTGGTGCTCGGCGATCAGTACCACCCCGTCGATGTTCTCGCCGGCGCCGTGGCGGGCCAGCAGATCGGCGTTGGTGGAACCGGTGCTGTCCACCACCTCGACGCTGCGCAGTGCCCGGCCGGGGCCGACGAGGTCGCGGCGCACTCCGGCGATATCCAGCGGTGGACGGTGCTCGGTCATGCGCGCCACCCTATGGTGTCGGACCGGATCGGCGACCAGAGTCCGGAATTGACCTGTTCGGCGGCCAGCGCCTAAGTTCACGTCCGTGACTATTCTGCGCAAAGCCGCTGTCGTGTCCGGTGCCCTCGCCATCGCCGCCGTCGGGTTCGCCGGCCCGGCCGGCGCCGATGACACGGTCCCGCCGTCCATGCTGAACACCACCTGCTCGCTGGACCAGATTCTGGCCGCCACCAAGGTCGTCGATCCGATCACCTACGGCGAGTTGATCGAGAAGTACAACTCCGAGCCGCGGTGGGTCCAGGGCGGCATCGTCTACCACATGAACCTGCTGCTGCAGAAGCCGCCGGCGGAGCGCCAGGCCGAGGTCAACACCCTGGTCGGCATCTTCCCCGAGTACGTCTCGCTGTTCACCGGCGCTGAGCCGGACGCCAACGAGATCGCGGCCAAGTGCACGACCTTCCCGGCCGAGGATCCGGCCGTCTGGAATCCGGCTGCCTAATCCAGCGTGCGGGTGACCTTCTCGGTCATCCGGCGCCGGTCCAGCGCCGCGGGGTCGGGGTTGGCCAGTTGCACCAGCGACGCCGGCGCGGCGAGCACCGCGAGCAGGTGATCGATCAGCTCCTGGGTTGTGTCCCAGGGCTTCTCGGACATCACCCGGTCGCCGGCGGTCAGGCCGCGGGCCGCCGCGCTGCGCCGCGCCGCCTCAAGGACCTCCTTGACCGAACGTCCGGCCAGCGCCGGACCCGGGGTGCGTTCAGCAACCGCCTGATCGCCGTGCACCCGCACCGCCGTCGCGTAGTCGGTGACGCCGACCGGCAGATCCGGCACCGGCGCGCCGAACGGATCCAGCGACAGCACCGCGACCTCACCGCCGGCCACCGCGTCGTCGGCCTCGGCCAGTCGGTCAGCGGTGCACAGGGCGATATCGGCGCTCTCGCCGGAGAGCACCACCTCCGCGCCGACCCACCACACCCCCAGCAGCACCGCGGCGGTCTGCCAGTGTGCGGGCAGCAGGACCGCGACCCTGCTGTCCGGACCGGCGCCGAGTTCGTCGCGCAGCAGGTTGGCGGTCTTGGCGGCCCAATTGGCCAGCGTCACCGTCGACAGTTCGATCCGTTGGCCCGTCGCGTCGTCGTAGTAGGTGATTCGCGGGCCCATCCGATCGGCGCCGAGCAGCGGATCGAGCAACGCATCGGTCAGGTTCATCGGTTGGCGAGTCAGTTGACGCACTTGGGGTCGTCGGACCCCGCGGTGATCACCGGCGACAGCAGCGGCATGTCCTCGGCCGGTGCATCGGCGGCAGCCTTGTCGATCGTCTCCCCGGTGGGCAGCGTCCCGTCCAGCCCGGAACCCGGCCCGGCGTAGTCGTCGGCCAGCACCACCCGCACGGTGCCCGCCGGGAGGGCGGAGTCGGAGACCACCGGCAGCCCGCCGAGTTCCCTGGCGACCGCCTGGGCGCCCGGGTCGTCGCCGGCGGCCGCCTGAACCTGGCTCTCGGTGACCTTGGCCTTGTCGTTGTTACCGATCGCGCCGGGCTGGAATCCGGAGACGCCCAGCCGCTCCGACACCGCGCCGGCCAGGCCGTTGATATCGGTGTCGTTGACCACGTCCACGGTGGTCTGGTCGGGGGAGTAGGCGACCTTGGCGGTATTGCCCTCGCGCTGTTCCTGAAGCAGTCCGGATACCCACTGCTGCACCTGCTCCGGGTCGACCCGGACCACCGACTGCATACCGTCGTCGCTCCAGCCGTCCTCGGCGAGCACCGGGATGGTGGCGAACGCGACGTTGCCCGCGGCCAGCTTCTGCAGCTGGGTCAGGAAGTCCATAACATCCCAACCCGATGAGATCACCACCGATCGCTGGATGGCGTCCTGCAGCCGGTTCAGGGTGGCCGGACTGCTCAACGTCTTGCCCGAAATCACCTGGTGGGCAAGCGAAGCCATCACCACCTGCTGGCGCACCACCCGATCGAGGTCGCCGCGCGGCATATCGTGGCGCTGGCGGACGAAGCTCAGCGCCTGCGGGCCGTCCAACCGCTGCCAGCCGGCCGGGAAGTCCGCCCCGGAAAGCGGCTCGTAGACAGGCTCTTTCAGGCACACCTCGACGCCGCCGAGGGCGTCGGTGATGAGTGAGAAGCCGAGCAGGCCGATCTCGGCGTAGTGATCCACCGTCACACCGGTCAGCTCGGCGACGGTCTCGATCAGCGCGTTGCGGCCCGCTTCGACGGATTGCGGCTCGGCCACGGCGGCGTCCACGCCCTGGTTCTCGACGAGCTCCTTCATCCGTTCGAGCTTGACCTCGCCGTAGACCCCGTTGATCTTGGTCTTGCCCAGGCCCGGCGCCTCCACATAGGAGTCGCGCGGGACGGAGATGGCGGTGGCCGACCGGCCGTTGCTGGGAATACGCACCAGGATGATGGTGTCGGTGTTGGTCGCGACATCGTCGCCGGCATGCAATTGGGCCAGTTCGGCCTCCGACAGCGGATTGCCGTGCGCATCGGTACGGCTGTCCATGCCCACCAGCAGGATGTCGACGGCACCGTCGTCGTCGGCGCCGCGGCCGCCGAGCATCGCGGTGGTGAAGTGGAAGATCCCGTTCTCGAAGGAGCGGACCGAGCCCCACGCCACCCCGGTTCCGAGCACGATGGTCACAGCCAGCAGGGCCAGGACGGTGCGCGCGACCGGCCGGGAACGCGCCACTGCTGTCACTTCCGTCTCATCCGGCACCAGCACAGGCTACTGGCCGGACGGGCGCATCCCCGGTAGCCGAAACCGGCGTGCCAGACTCGTCACCGTGGCGAATCGGATGGTGATTACCGGCGCGGGTGGCCAGGTCGGGCGTTTCCTTGCAGCTCAGGCCGCGCGCCAGGGCTATGCCGTGCGCGCGTTGACACACCGGGAGTTCGACATCACCGACCCCGCCGCGGCCGGCCGGCACGTGCAGGCCGACGACGTGGTGGTCAACTGTGCGGCATTCACCAATGTCGACGCCGCCGAGGAAGAACCGGACGCGGCGCACGCCATCAACGCGGCCGGGCCGGGTTACCTGGCCCGTGCCTGCGCGGACGCCGGGGCCCGGCTGATCCACATCTCGACCGACTATGTATTCAGCGGGCGGGTGTTCAGCGGCCAGGAACACCGGCCGTATGAGATCACCGACGCATGCGGGCCGCTGAGCGTCTACGGGCGATCCAAGCTGGACGGCGAACTCGCGGTGCACGCCGAACTGCCGGATGCCCACGTCGTGCGCACGTCATGGGTCTACACCGGCGGCTCCGGTAGCGATTTCGTCGCGGTGATGCGCAGGCTGGCGGCCGGCGAGAAGACCATCGACGTGGTGGACGACCAGACCGGCTCGCCGACCTACGTCAAGGATCTGGTCGCCGCCCTGCTCGAGGTGGCCGCCGGCGGTATCGACGCCCCGGTTCTGCACGCTGCCAACGCCGGTGCGGCCAGCCGATTCGATCAGGCCCGCGCGGTGTTCGCCGAGGTGGGCGCCGACCCGCAGCGGGTACGGCCGGTGGGCACCGCCGCGGTCCCCCGTCCCGCGCACCGCCCGGTGTTCTCCGCGCTGTCGATGGACTCCTCGGCCGCGGCCGGCCTGACCGCACTTCGGCCCTGGCGCGAAGCGCTGGCAGAGGCGGTTGCCGTGCCGGTCGATGACGGCCCGATACCCTCGACGCCGTGAGTGACGAGCCGGACCTGACCGTGGTCACGGTGACCTATTCACCGGGTTCGCATCTGGACCGGTTCCTGTCGTCGCTGACGGTCGCCACCGACCGGCCACTGCGGGTGGTGATCGCCGACAACGGCTCCACCGACGGCGCGCCGGAGGAGGCGATCCAGCGCTATCCCGGCACCGAACTGTTGCGCACCGGGGGCAACCTGGGCTACGGCAGCGCCGTCAACCGCGCCGTGGCAACGGTGCCCGGCGGCCAGGAGTTCGTGCTGATCGCCAACCCCGACGTGGTGTGGGCGCCGGGCAGTATCGACGCGCTGCTGGAGGCGGCCGACCGCTGGCCGCTGGCCGGCAGTCTGGGGCCGCTGATCCGCGACCCGGACGGTGCGGTGTATCCGTCCGCCCGGCATCTGCCCAGCCTGGTCCGCGGCGGTATGCATGCCGTCCTCGGATTC
>JBFYOR010000146.1:0-2995 GCA_041303695.1 Mycobacterium sp.
GCGACCATGTCGTGCCGCGCCGGGTTTCGTTTGTGCTATTCGATGGTGCCGGTCAGCCCGAAGTCCTCGAGTGCCGGGCGGATCAGGGCCGCTAGCCAACCCTTGCTGTTGGCCTGCCCGACCTGCCAGCCGGACACCGCCAGAAACACCTTTCCGTGCACCCGCCCCGATGCCAGGAACAGCGATCCGCCGAGCCGATCGAGGATGTCAGGGGTGACCCGGGACTCGATCTGGCGAACCCACACATACTCGGCATCGGTGCCGTCCGGGCGGTTGGCGGCGGGGTCCAGGATGCCGAGGTTGGAGCATCCGACCGGCGAACCGGAGCCGAGCGCCATCCCCTCCAGACTTCTGGCCAGCCGCTTCGGGATGAGCGGGGTCAACGGCAGCGGGGCCAGCAACTCGTTTCGCGTCTCGGCCAGCAATGCCAGGTTCCTCTTGATCTCCGCGCGGACACCGGCCAGACTCTCGCTGACCCCGGCGGGGTCGACCGTCAGCATCATCCCGGTCAGAGCGTTGGCGCGGGTGTCGCCTTCGGTCCGCTCGCTGACCGGGAACGCGAGTTTGACGAATCCCCGGTCGTCCACCCGGCCCATCAGCTGCCCTATCCTCGCGGCGATCCCGGCGAACAGCGAGTTGCTGGTTCCGCCGAGCGCTTCGGCACGGGCGTCCCACTGTGTTTCATCGATGAACACCGCCAACGCCGGGACCGTCACCGGTTGGGAACCCAGCAGCGTCTTCGGCGGTGCGGATCGTGCCGCCGACGACGAGAGATCGTCTGTGTTCTTGGTCGCCAACCGGACCGCGGCCAGGACCGCCCTGCCCATGTCCGGAACCGCGCGCAGTACTTCGCGACCATCCTCTGACAGCGCTCGCCTGCGGGTGCGTGAGTTCGGGGCCGGATAGCCGAGATCACGGGTGATGCCCTGAGCGGCGTCGGCGACTGCCATCGAAAATGCCAGCCCGTCGCAAATCGTGTGGGAGGCAATCAGTGTGACGGCCGCGCCGCCGCCGCTGAGCGGTTGCATCACCAGCCGCCAGGCCGGACCCCACTCCGGGTCGATCGGGCGACGGAGCTGCTCGTCGACCCAGTCGGTGGCCTCGCTACGCGGACGCTCGTCAACCGCAATCTCGATATCGGCCGGACCGGTGCAAGCGACCCAATGGTGACGCCCGAAGGGCAGGACGGACCGTTCGATCCGGCGCCCGAGAAGGCCGTGGCCGAGGTTGCGGTGAAAGCGCCGCAGGCCATCGATGTCGACCGGATGTTCGTAGATCCAGCTGTACTGGGCCAGCGGGCCGCGGCCGAGGGCTCGCAGACCCAGGAAGGACGCCTGGTCGATGAACTCAAGGGTGTTGTCCACGACTGTCTGATCCACACCGGTCTGATCCACAACGGCCATGGTATGCGCCCAACCTGTCACTTCTCGGGTTTGAAATCCATTCCGGACTCCTTGCGCTGCTGCGCGGTGATCGGCGCCGGCGCGTCGGTCAACGGGTCCACCCCGCCGCCGGACTTGGGGAAGGCGATCACGTCACGAATGGAGTCCGCACCGAACAGCAGGGCGGTGATGCGGTCCCAACCGAACGCGATCCCACCGTGCGGTGGTGCCCCGAAAGTGAAGGCCTCCAACAGAAATCCGAACTTCTCACCGGCCTCCGCCTGATCGATGCCCATCACGGCGAACACTGTCTCCTGCACGTCGCGGCGGTGGATGCGGACTGATCCCCCGCCGATCTCGTGGCCGTTGCAGACGATGTCGTAGGCATCGGCGAGCACGGCGCCGGGGTCGGTGTCGATGAGTCCCTCGAAGCCCGGCTTGGGCGCGGTGAAGGCGTGGTGAACGGCCGTCCAGGCACCGGACCCGACGGCGACATCCCCGGCGGCGGTCGCGTCGCCGGCCGGTTCGAACAGCGGCGGGTCGACGATCCAGACGAACGCCCACGCATCGGGGTCGATCATGTCGAGCCGGCGAGCGATCTCACCGCGGGTGGCACCCAGAAGTGCCCGGGAGGCCTTGGCCGGACCGGCGGAGAAGAACACACAGTCACCGGGCGCGGCGCCCACCTGCGCGGCAAGCCCGTCGCGCTCAGCATCGGAGAGATTCTTGGCGACCGGCCCACCGAGGGTGCCGTCCTCGCCGACGAGCACGTACGCCAGCCCCTTGTGCCCGCGTTGCTTGGCCCATTCCTGCCAGCCGTCAAGGGTCCGGCGCGGCTGTGACGCCCCACCAGGCATCACCACCGCCCCGACGTAGGGCGCCTGGAACACCCGGAACGGCGTATCGGCGAAATACTCTGTGCACTCGACGAGTTCGAGGCCGAACCGCAGATCGGGCTTGTCAGACCCGAACCGTCGCATGGCGTCGGCATAGGTCATCCGGGGAATGGGCCGGGCCAGGTCGTATCCGATCAGGGACCACAGCGCGGTCAGCACCTCCTCGGCGACGGCGATGACGTCATCGGCGCCGGCGAAGCTCATCTCGACGTCGAGCTGGGTGAACTCCGGCTGGCGATCGGCACGGAAATCCTCGTCGCGGTAACAGCGGGCGATCTGGTAGTAGCGCTCCATGCCGCCGACCATCAGCAGCTGCTTGAACAGCTGCGGGCTCTGCGGCAGCGCATAGAACGAACCCGGCTGCAGCCGGGCAGGCACCAGGAAGTCCCGGGCGCCCTCCGGAGTGGAACGGGTCAGCGTCGGCGTCTCGATCTCGATGAAATCGTGGCCGGACAGCACCGAGCGGGCGGCGGAGTTGACCCGCGAGCGCAGCCGCAGCGCGTCTCCGGGGCCGCCCTCGCGTCGCATGTCGAGGTAGCGGTGGCGCAGCCGGGCCTCCTCGCCGGCCGGCTCGTCGAGCTGGAACGGCAGCGGTGCGCTCTCCCCCAGAACCGTCAGCGCGGTGGCGTTGACCTCGATCTCCCCGGTGGCGATATCGGGGTTGGCGTTGCCATCGGGGCGGATTTCGACGACGCCCTCGATGGCGACGCAGAACTC
>JBFYOR010000147.1:0-2761 GCA_041303695.1 Mycobacterium sp.
CACCGTGGCCCGCGACGCCGCCCGCACGGCCAAGCGCAGCGGCCAGTTGGCGGTGGCGGTCCGGGCCTGGCATGAGGCGGCCCGCCTCGGCGACCGGCGGGCCGGAGACGCGCTGGCCCAACTCGCCGATTCGGTGGAGTGCGAGTTCACCTCGATGGCGCTGGCGCATGCCCAGTCACTGGCCTCCGGTGATGCCGAAGGACTGACCCGGGCCGCGCAGCGACTGGCCGCCGCCGGATTCAACGGGTCGGCTACCGACGCCGCGCGCCAGGCGGCCGAGTTGGCGGGCTAACCGCCGAGGTAGCGGCGCAATGCCGTCGTCACGGCGGTGATCTGCGAGATGGAGACCCGTTCATCGCGGCGGTGGGCGAGGTTGGGGTCACCCGGGCCGTAGTTGACCGCCGGAATCCCCAGGGCGGCGAACCGGGCCACGTCGGTCCAGCCGTATTTGGCCCGCACCATCCCGTCGGCCGCCTCGACCAGTGCAGCCGCCGCCCGATGGTGCAGTCCCGGCAGCGCCCCCGGGGCCACGTCGGTCTGGACCAGGTCCACACCCAGGCCGTCGAACACCTCCCGGACGTGGGCCAGGGCGGCCGACGTCGAACGATCCGGGGCGAACCGGAAATTGACGGTCACCGAGGCCGCGTCGGGGATGACGTTACCGGCAACTCCCCCGTCGATGCGCACCGCCGACAAACCCTCCCGGTAGATGCACCCGTCGATGTCGACGACCCGGCCCTGATACCCCGCCAGCCGGTCGAGCACCGCACCGAGTTTGTGAATGGCGTTGTCGCCCAACCAGGATCGCGCCGAATGCGCCCGGGTCCCGGACGTCGAGATGACGGCCCGCATTGTGCCCTGGCAGCCGGCTTCGATATAGCCGCCGGACGGCTCGCCCAGAACGGCGACATCGGCCTTCAGCCAGTCCGGCAGTTCGCGCTCGATGCGGCCCAGCCCGTTGGCGCTCGCCTCGATCTCCTCGCAGTCGTAGAACACCAGCGTGACATCGTGAACGGGTTCGGAAATGGTGGCGGCCAGATGCAGGAACACCGCATCCCCGGCCTTCATATCCGAGGCGCCACAACCCCAGATGTGGTCGGCGTCGCGCCGCGACGGAACGTTCTCGGCGATCGGGACGGTGTCGAGATGGCCGGCCAGGATCACCCGGGTCGGACGGCCGAGATCGGTACGGGCCAGTACTGCATCTCCGTTGCGGACCACCTGGTAACCGGTTTGCTCCCTCAGCGCGCGTTCGACCTCGTCAGCGATGCGCCGCTCGTCGCGCGACACGCTCGGGATGTCAACCAAAGCAGCGGTCAGGTCCACCGGGTCAGCGCGAAGGTCCAGCACAACTGACCAGGCTAGCCCCTCACCCCCTCTCGGCGAACAGACACAAAAGTCCCCATCCGCCCGGCGTGTCCGTGCACTTTGCGTCTGCTCGGGCCGGAAGTACGGTGTGCACCGTGACTTCAGCTGCGGGATTCGGACTGGCCACCATTACCGGCGACGGCACCGTCCTGGACGCCTGGTTCCCGGAACCCGAACTGGGCGCCTACAGCCCATCGGGAACCAGCCGGATCGCCCCCGACGACGTCCCCGACGAACTGGCCGCGCTGTCCGGCCCGGATACCGACCGCGGTGTGGAGATCGTCCCGATCCGCACGGTGACGATCCTGGCCGACCCCCCGATCGACACCTATGACGCCTATCTGCGTCTGCATCTGATCTCCCATCGCCTCGTCGAACCGCACGGGGTCAACCTCGACGGGGTGTTCTCCGCACTGACCAACGTGGTCTGGACCAACTACGGGCCGTGCCGCATCGAGGGCTTCGAGGAGGTGCGGATGCGGCTGCGCCGACGCGGCCCGGTCACCGTGTACGGGGTCGACAAGTTCCCCCGGATGGTCGACTACGTGGTGCCCACCGGGGTGCGCATCGCCGACGCCGACCGGGTCCGACTCGGCGCGCACCTGGCCCCGGGCACCACCGTCATGCATGAGGGGTTCGTGAACTTCAACGCCGGCACCCTGGGCGCCTCGATGGTGGAGGGCCGGATCTCCGCGGGTGTGGTGGTCGGCGACGGCTCCGACATCGGCGGTGGCGCATCCATCATGGGCACGCTGTCCGGGGGCGGCACCGAGGTGATCTCGGTCGGGAGGCGCTGCCTGCTGGGCGCCAACTCCGGGCTGGGCATCTCGCTGGGCGACGACTGCGTGATCGAGGCGGGCCTGTACGTCACGGCCGGGACGAAGGTCACCACCCCGGACGGCACCGCGGTGAAGGCCCGGGCGCTGTCGGGGGCGAACAACCTGCTGTTCCGGCGCAATTCGGTGACCGGCGCGGTCGAGGTGGTGGCCCGGGACGGGAAGGGCATCGCCCTCAACGAGGCACTGCACGCCAACTGAGCCCTGCTACAGCAGTTCGCTCTTGACCACCTTGCCCATGGCGTTGCGCGGCAGCGAGTCGACCCGGCGAATTTCGCGGGGCCGCTTGTGAACCGAAAGTTGTTGCGCCACAAAATCGATGAGATCCTCGGATACGGCCTCCCCGACGACGAAGGCGACGATCCGCTGACCCAGATCCTCGTCGGACAGGCCGACGACCGCGACCTCGTCAACCCCGGGGTGACCCAGCATCGCGGTCTCGATCTCACCGGCGCCGATCCGGTAGCCGCCGGATTTGATCAGGTCCACCGACTCGCGGCCGACGATGCGGTGCATCCCGTCCGGACCGATGACCGCCGCATCGCCGGTGCGGTACC
>JBFYOR010000148.1:0-3298 GCA_041303695.1 Mycobacterium sp.
GGGTTACGCATGTTCATCTCGCCTTCGCATTCAGGGATCCGTCCAGATACTCCGCACGGCAGGCCCGGCGGGCCAGTTTGCCGCTGGTCGTCCGCGGGATCGCGCCCGCCGGCAGCAGCACCACATCCGCGGCTGTGACACCGTGGCGCCGCGAGATCGCGGTCCGGATCGCGTCAATGGCCGGCTGCGGATCGGACCGGGTCGTGCCGGGGGCGCGCTCGGCGACGATCACCAGATCCGGTGCGGTGAACGCCGTGACGTAGCCCCGGCGCACCAGCGGTGAGGCCTCGGCCGTGGTGGCTTCGACGTCCTGCGGGTAGAGGGTTCGGCCGTCGATGGCCATCAGGTCGACGATGCGGCCGGTGACGTAGAGCTCGCCGTCGACGAACATTCCCAGGTCGGTGGTCCGCAACCAGGCGGCCTGAGCCGGAACTCCCGCCGCCCGGCTGCCTGACGGTAACCGCGAGGCAAGCCGGGCTCCGAAGATCCGGCGGGTCTGCTCCGGCTGGTTCCAGTAGCCGCGGCCCACGTTGGTGCCGTGCAACCAGATCTCCCCCACCCTGCCGTCGGGGATCTCCTCGCCGGTTTCGGGGTTCACGATCACCGCCCACAGGCTGCGGGCCACGCGTCCGCACGACACATGCGCGACGGCGTTGGGCGCGCCGGCGCCGACCCGGACCGCAAATCCGGCCGCAAGGCGGTCACCGTCGAAGTACGACGCCGTGGGCACCGCGTCCGGCGCGGTGGTGGCCACCATCAGAGTGGCCTCGGCGATGCCATAGGACGGTTTGATCGCGGTGGCCGGAAGGCCATGCGGGGAAAAGACTTCCGTGAAGGCCTCGATCGCCCCCATGCTGACCGGCTCGGAACCGATGATCATCACGACATTGCTCAGGTCGAGGTCCTCGCCGGGCTGCGGCCGGCCGCGCTGGGCCGTCCATTCGTAGGCGAAGTTCGGTGCCGCGGTCACCACCCGGCCCACCCGCGATCCGTCCGACAGTGCCTTGATCCAGCGCTGGGGACGGCGGACGAACGCGGTGGGCGACATCAGCGTGGAGTGCCCGCCGTAGGTCGCCGGAAAGCCGATCATCGACAGGCCCATATCGTGGTAGAGCGGTAACCAGCTGACGCCGTGGGTGTTTCGGTTCAGCAGGTCGATGGCGAAGATCATCTGCACCAGGTTCGTCCCAACGGCGCGGTGGGTGATCTCCACGCCGATCGGCGGGCGGGTGGATCCGGAGGTGTACTGCAGGTGCGAGACGTCGTCCTCGTCGATGGCGACAGGATCGAATTCGGCCGCGGCCGAATCGGGGATCCGGTCGATCACGACGACTTCGGGTGTGGCGCCGGGATGCCGGTCGAGAAACGTCGTGACGGAGGTCCGGGCCGCCGCGGTGGTCAGCACCAGCGCGGGCCGCGCGTCGGCAAGCGCGGTATCGAGACGTTCGGCGTGGCCGGGCAACTCGGGCGCGAACAGCGGCACCGCAATGGCCCCGGACTTGACGGCCGCATAGAACCCGGCTACGTAGTCCAGCCCCTGGGGCGCCAGCACGGCGACCCGCTCCCCCCTGCTGGTGACCTGCTGGATGCGCGAGCCGATCGCCCTCAGACGGACGTCCAGTTGCGACCAGGTGAGCTCGAGCACCTCCCCCTCGGGTGACCGGCCGAAGTCCAGATATCGGTAGGCGACGGTCTGGCCCACATTGGCGATATTGCGGTCGATCAGGGAGATCAGGGTGGTGCCGGGCGGCAGGGCGACGCGACCGGCGGCATCCACGCAGTCGTCGATGTCAAGCAGGCCTTCCGGCGCGTCGAAATCCTGCCGCCGGGCCCGCTCCATGTCGGTGAGTCTAAGGCGGTACGGCTATCGTGGGCCGGTCCTCACCGCGCGACCGCTGGAGCAACATGCCGAGTTGGATTGCCCGACTGGTGCGGCTCGACAGCTCTGATCCCGGAGGCACCATTTTCCGGGCCACGAACGCACAGGGTGCGGGCCCGCGGCTGTTCGGCGGTCTGATCGCCGCGCAGGCTCTGGCCGCCGCCGGTGCCACCGTCGACTCCGGCCGGTTGCCGCAGTCGCTACACGCCTACTTCATCAAGGGCGGCCGGGTCGGGGTGGATGTCGATTACACCGTGGAGCCGACCCGGGACGGCCGCTCCTTCAACACCCGGCGGGTGACGGCCAGCCAGCAGGGCGTACCGATTTTCGAGATGCTGGCCTCCTTCCACTGCTCGGAGCCGGGCCCCGACTGGCAGCGGCCTGCCCGGCCGCGGCTCGCGTTGACCGATGCCACCACCGTGCTCACCCTTCCGGAGGGCTGGATGGATCACTTCGAGACCCGGGTGGCGGCCGATGAGACATCGGAATGGCCCATCCAGCCGTTCTGGTTTCGCTCCCGCGAGGCGATCGAGGACGATCCGCTGCTGCGGGCCTGCGCCCTGACCTTCGTGTCCGACCTGGGCATGGTGTCCACCGCCCGCCCGCCCGGTGAACGGGAACCCGGGGCTGGCGGCGCCGCCAGTCTCGATCACGCGCTGTGGCTGCACCGGCCGATCGACCCACATCAGTGGCACTGTTACGACGCCGTCGCCGTCAGTCACAGTGATGCCCGCGGCCTGGCTTTCGGGTCGATCTGCGACAGCTCGGGAACGCTGATCGCCAGCGTTGCCCAGGAATCACTCTGGCGGGTCTGACCGCCCACTCGCAACGATGGTTTAAGTCCGGGGCGCTGCGGGAACACCTCGCCGATGACCGTTGACTACGACGCGCCTCGTCGGCCGCCGGTTGAGGCGGACAGCACGTCCCTGGAGCAACTGGCCGGACGGCGAAACGCCCCCTCGGCGGTCGTCCTGGACATCGACGACACCGATTCGGTGGACTCCTACGTACTCCCCGGTGCCGACCTCTCGGACGAGGAACTCATCGTCCGGGTGGTACCCAAGCAGGCCGACGAGTTCACCTGCGGCAGCTGCTTTCTGGTCCATCACCGCAGCAGGCTGGCCCGCGGCCGCAACGGCGAGTCGATCTGCACCGACTGCGCGTAGCGGACCGCGGGCGCAGGCTGCGCTAGGCGATGATGCGCACCAGATAAGGCGCCATATCGGTGGTCCGCACCGGCGAGACCGCCACACCGGTATCGGTGACCTCCAGCATCTGGTTGCTGCCCAGGAACATCGAGACGCTCTGGCTGCCGTCCGGGCCGTAGAAGATCAGGTCCGCGGGCAGAGCCTGGGCGGGTGTGACCTTCTGGCCCACGTTGTACATGGCCCCCGACGACCGCGGCAGCTTGGCGCCGAC
>JBFYOR010000149.1:0-3636 GCA_041303695.1 Mycobacterium sp.
CCTTGGTGCCCTCGGCGTTGGCGTCCTCCTGGGTGCCGTCGATGATCCGGTTGAGCGGCAGTTCGTTGATGGCCGCCATGGCGGTCAGCACCTTGATGACGCTGGCCGGGCGGTGCCGGCCGTGCGGGTCGCGGGCCGCGATGATCTCACCGGAATCCAGGTCGGCGACCAGCCAGGCTTCGGCCGACACGTCCTCGGGCAGCGGTGGGGTGCCGGCGGCGACGATGACCCCGCATCCGCTCAGCGCGTCCCCGCCGACCGGGCTGGCCGGTACCGGCAGCGGCTGCGGCGGGTCGCCGGCTTTGGGCACCTCCGAGGCGTCGACCGCCGGTGGGGTGGACACTTTGTACGGGCAGCTGTTGGGATCGGTGGCCGGCGCGGGTTCAGCCGCGGCGATCGCCGGGGCGCCCACCATGAACAGCGCCGCCGCAACGACGGCAGCCCGCCGCGCCCTCCTCAAGGTCGCCATGGAAGTGCAGGTTAAGCGACGCCGCCCTGGAAACCGGGGAGCCGCGCTGTGACAGGAGTGGTTATTGATGCAATCGCCGGGTAGCCGATGGTGGCCAGCCACAACCGGCCGCGGTGCTCCACCAGGCCGGTGACGGCCCCGAAATCCGGATGCTGCATCCGCACGCCCGCGACGGCGGCACCGGTGTCGGGATCGAAGGCCACCACCCAGACCACCGGCTCGATCTGCGGCTGCAATCGGTCGGGCAGTCGCCAGATGAGCTTGCGGAGCATGGGCGCGCGCGGAGCCAGGAAATCGGCGGCCTTGTTGGCCGGGGTGACCATCGCGCACCAGATCCGGCCGTCCGATCCGGTCGAGATGTTGTCCGGCATGCCGGACAGGTGCTCGGCCAGCCGGGTCACGGTGCCGGCCCGCGATCCGGTGAGCCAGTACTTGGACAGCCGGCGCCCCTGCGTCTCGGCGAATATCAGTGCCGAGCCGTCGGCGGTCAGGGTCAGGCCGTTGGCGAAGTACAGATTGGACAGCAGCTGGGTCACGGCGCCGTCCGGATCCCGACGGAACAGCCCGCCGTCACCGCGTGCCTCGAAGATCGCCGCCTTGAAGTGCGCGAAGGTGAACTTCGCGGTGGACTGGGTGAAATAGATTGTGCCGTCGGGCAAGTCGACGACGTTCGAGCAGAAGGTCAACGGTGTGAAATCCACCGATTCCACCAGGACCTCGAGGCTTCCAGTGGCGCGGTCCATCGCCAGCAGCCCGCCCGGGCTGGCGCAGATCAGCAGCCGTCCGTCGTGTGCCACCGCCATGCCGAGGGGTCGTCCGGGGACTGCGCCGATGACCGTCACCGGGCCGTCCGGGTCGATCCGCACGATCCGGCCGTCGACGAGTCCGGCCCACAGCATGCCGTCGGCATCGACGACGATGTCCTCCGGTGCATCGCCGGGCATCGGGCGCACGGTCAGCTCCGCCGGAGGAAAGTCCGGCAGCGGCCGCACCGGTGGCGGCTGCCAGCGAACCGGGTCGATCCGCGGTTTGGCGCCTGAGGAGCTCACAGCAGCCGACTGGCCTCGCTGAGCACCCGGTGCAGGATCTCGTAGATCTCGTCGAACTCGTCCGGGCCGCTTATCAGCGGCGGCGCCAGCTGGACCACCGGGTCGCCGCGATCGTCGGCCCGGCAGTACAGGCCCGCTTCGAACAATGCCGTGGACAGGAACCCGCGTAGCAGTCGCTCGCTCTCATCGGAGTCGAAGGTCTCCCGGGTCTTTTTGTCCTTGACAAGTTCGATGCCGTAGAAGAAGCCCTCGCCGCGGACGTCGCCGACGATCGGCAGCTCCAACAACTGCTCCAGGGTGGACCGCAGGATCGGGGCGTTGGTCTTGACGTGCTCGTTGAGCTTTTCGCGCTCGAAGATGTCGAGGTTGGCCAGAGCGGCCGCCGCAGAGACGGGGTGGCCGCCGAAGGTGTAGCCGTGGCCGAAGGTGGTCTTGCCGTCGTTGAACGGCTCGAAGAGCCGGTCGGAGGCGATCATCGCGCCGATCGGGGCGTAGCCCGAGCTCATCCCCTTGGCACACGTGATGATGTCCGGCACATAATCAAAGTCGTTGCAGGCGAACATCGAACCGATGCGACCGAAGGCGCAGATGGTCTCGTCGGAGACCAGCAGCACGTCGTACTCATCGCAGATCTCCCGGACCCGCTCGAAGTACCCCGGCGGGGGTGGGAAGCAGCCGCCGGCGTTCTGCACCGGTTCCAGGAACACCGCGCACACCGTGTCGGGCCCCTCGAACTCGATGGCCTCGGCGATGCGGTCCGCGCAGTAGCGGCCCCAGGCCTTGATATCGGTGTTGTACGGCTCCGGCGCCCGGTAGAAATTGGTGTTGGGCACCCGGAATCCGCCCGGCGTCAGCGGCTCGAAGGGCGCCTTGAAGTCCGGCAGGCCGGTGATGGCCAGCGCGCCCTGCGGGGTGCCGTGGTAGGCGATGGCGCGCGAGACCACCTTGAACTTCCCGGGTTTGCCGGTGAGCTTGAAGAACTGCTTGGCCAGCTTCCAGGCGCTCTCGACGGCTTCGCCGCCGCCGGTGGTGAAGAACACCCGGTTCAGGTCGCCGGGGGCGTAGCCGGCCAGCCGCTCGGCCAGTTCGATGGCCGGGGGAGTGGCGTAGGACCACAGCGGGAAGAACTCCAGGGTCTCGGCCTGTTTGGCGGCTGCCTGGGCGATCTCACTGCGACCGTGGCCGACCTGAACGACGAACAGTCCGGACAATCCGTCGAAGTACCGCTTGCCGTAGCTGTCCCAGACGTGGACGCCCTCGCCGCGGGTGATGATCGGGGGAGTCAGGCCCTTGCCGTGCCGGGCGAAGTGACCCCAGAGATGACGATCGGCCTTGGCGCCCAGTTCGACGGTCAGTTTGTGCTCGGCTGAGAGCGTCATCGTGTTCCCCAATTATATTGTTGTTTAACGAGTTTCAGGTACACCAGGGTCTCGGTGGAGGACACCCCGGGCACCGCGCGAATCTCGGTGTTGAGCAGGTCCAGCAGCTCTGCGTCGTCGGCGCAGACGACCTCGACGATGGCATCGTAGGTTCCGGCGGTCAGCACCACGTAGTCCACCGATGCCAGTGCCGAGAGCCGTTCGGCGACCTTGGTGGCATCGCCTTGGCAGCGGATACCGATCATGGCCTGCCGGGAAAAGCCCAGTTGCATCGGGTCGGTGACCGCGACGATCTGCATGACACCGGCGTCGATGAGCCGCTGCACCCGCTGACGCACCGCAGCCTCCGACAAGCCGACAGCCTTGCCGATACCGGCGTAGGACCGCCGGCCGTCCTGCTGGAGCTTCTCGATGATGGCCTTCGACATCTCATCAAGTTGGGTCGGGCCACCCGGCCCCGGACCGATGGCGCGCAATTCACGCATATCGTTGATTGTGCACGGAATCCGTTGTTTTGGGCAATGAAAGCGACGGAATGCGTAGCATTAGCGCGTGATTGCGAGTAGTTGGATCAACGGCGCGCCGATGACGACCAGCGGCGATCGTCATCGGGTCATCAATCCCGCCACTGGTGTGGTCGTCGCCGACCTTGCCCTGGCCACGCCCGCCGACGTCGACGCCGCGGTGGCCTCGGCCCGGGCTGCGCTGCCCGACTGGGCGGGCGCGACCCCGGCCGAAC
>JBFYOR010000150.1:0-3342 GCA_041303695.1 Mycobacterium sp.
CCCGCTGTTCTCCTCCTGAAAGGACCCGGTATGCCCCCACATTTCCTCGACGGCGCGCCCCACGCCCACCCGCAGCGGCCCAAGCGGACGCGCCAGGACGGCGAGGCCCTTCGCATCGGCATCGGCGGTCCGGTCGGATCGGGCAAGACCGCATTGGTCGCGGCGATCTGTCGCCAGTTGCGCACCGAACTGTCCCTGGCGGTGCTGACCAACGACATCTACACCACCGAGGATGCGGACTTCCTGCGGCGCCATGCGGTGCTGCCCGACGATCGGATCGCGGCCGTGCAGACCGGCGGTTGTCCGCACACCGCCATCCGCGACGACATCACCGCCAACCTCGACGCCGTCGACGACCTGATCGCCGGTCACGACCGGCTCGACCTGATCCTCGTCGAGTCCGGTGGTGACAACCTGACGGCCACGTTCTCCTCGGGTCTGGTCGACGTCCAGATCTTCGTCATCGACGTCGCAGGCGGCGACAAGGTGCCCCGCAAGGGCGGTCCGGGGGTGACCTACTCCGACCTGCTGGTGGTGAACAAGACGGACCTCGCCCCGTTCGTCGGCGCCGACCTGGAGGTCATGCGTCGCGACGCCGAGGCGGTCCGTGCGGGCCGGCCGACAGTGCTGCTCTCGCTGACCGGGGACCCCGCCGCCGTCGAGGTGGTGAGCTGGATCCGCGAGCAGCTCGCCGTCGGCTGAACGCGTGCGCACCGACGTCCTGGTGGTGGCCCGACCCGGGCGGCTACCGCAGATCGAGTGCCGGGGAGCCCTGACGGCCCGCTACACCGGTTCGGACACGGTTCACCTGGTCTCGACGGCGGCCAACCCGCTCGGCGGCGACGAGATCGCGATCCGGGTGGTGGTGCCCCCCGGTGCCAGGCTGCGGATTCGCAGCACGGCCGCCAGCATTGTGCTGCCCGGTCCGCACAGCCCGGAGTCGGTGCTGCGCTGGGATATCGACGTCGGCGGCGAACTGGATGTCGATCCCGAGCCGACGGTGGTCGCGGCCCGGTCCCGGCATCTGTCGGATGTCCATGTTCGGCTGGGCGACGAGGCCCGGATCCGGATTCGCGAACGGGTCCAGATCGGCAGAACCGGTGAGCGCGAGGGCTTTTGGAGCGGCCGCTTGCACGCAGACCTGCCGGGCGGTCCACTGCTGCGGCACCGCCTCGAACTCGGCGCCGGCGCCGTGGCCGATGACGTGCTGGGCGCGCCGCTGGCCTGTGTCAGCGAGTTGCGATTCCCCGAACCGGCCACCGGGTGTGCCGGTACCACGTATGTGTTGGCGGCCGGCGGCAGCCTGTCCACCTGGCAGGGGCAGCTACTGCCGGCGCAGCGGCCAGGGCGCGCTCACCGTGCCGGCGCGATCTGAACCGGCACCCCGTTGAGCACCGAGGTGCCCGACAGCGGGTCGAGCAGTGAACTGTCCAACAGGCTGTTGACGTTGACTCCCGGCCGCCGGGTGGCCACTGACATCCGGGTTCCCGGCACGTCGTGACCCCAGCCATGCGGCAGCGACACCACACCGGGCCGGATGCCGTCGGTGATTTCCACTGGCACTTCCAGTTCGCCGGCAGGTCCGGTGACGATCGCGGTGTCCGTGATACCCAGCCGGGCCGCGTCCTCGGGGTGGATCTGCAGCGTGCAGCGGTTACTGCCGCCGTTCAGCGCCGGCAGGTTGTGCATCCAGCTGTTGTTCGACCGCAGGTGCCGTCGGCCGATCAGCAGGAACCCGCCGTCGTCGGATCCCAGGGTGGCGTGCAGCCGAGGTAGGTCGGCCAGGATCGGTTCGGGCGCCAATTCGACTGTGCCCGAGGGGGTTCGGAGTACCTCCGGGATGCGCGGGGTGAGTGCACCCAGGTCGATACCGTGCGGGTTGTCCTTGAGTCGCTGCAGGTTCAGGCCGCCCGGATTGGCGCCGAACGCATCACCGAACGGTCCCAGCCGCAGCATCATGTCCAGCCGGCGCTCATGGCCGGGCCCGGGCGGCAACATCGCGATGAGCTCATCGACGCTGCGCCCGGCCACCGGCGAGTGCGGGTCGGCCACCTCCTTGCCGAGCGTTGTGCCGATGACCTGCTCGTCGACGAGTCCGGGATCGGCATCGGCGCCCAGGCCCATCAACCGCAACGCCAGCCGGCACAGGATCTCCACCTCGCCCGGCCGGCCGTCGGGAAGGTCGAACACCGGCGGCGAATAGCGGGCGGTACTGCGCACCGCCACGCCCGACAGCGCGATGTCGAAGTGCGGTGCGTACGACGCCGGGGGCGGCGGAAGGATCACGTCGGCGTGCCGGGTGGTCTCGTTGAGATAGGGATCGACCGAGACCATGAACTCGAGTTGATCCATCGCCCGGGACAATCGCCCACCGTCGGGTGCTGACAGCGCCGGGTTGCCGGCGATCGTCACCAGCGCCCGGACCTGCCCCGGTCCCGGGGTCTCGATCTCCTCGGGCAGCAGGGCGGTCGGCAGTTCGGAGGCGACCTCCGGACGCCCGGACACCCGGCTGTGCCAGCGCCCGATCGAGAAGCCCCGGCCCGGTTTCGCCGGACGGGGAGCGGCACCGATCGGAGAGGAGGCGAACATCGCCCCACCGGGCCGGTCCAGGTTCCCGGTCAGCGTGTTGATGACGTCGACCAGCCAGCTGGTCACGGTGCCGAAGGAGGTCGTGGAGGTTCCGATCCGGCCGTAGACGGCGGCACTGGGTGCGGCGGCGATATCGCGGGCCAGTCGCCGGATGTCGTCGACCGGCACCCCACAGTGCTGGCTGACTGCCTCGGGCGGGAAATCGGCGGCGGCGGCCCGGACCCGGTCAAGGCCGGTGATGTGAGCGGCGAGTCCGCCGAGATCGACGAGTTCCTCATCGAAGAGCACGTTGACGACGGCGAACAGCAGGGCGGCGTCGGTGCCGGGCCGCGGTGCGAGATGGTGGTCGGCCAGTTCGGCGGTGCGGGTGCGGTTGGGGTCGATGACGGTCAGGGTGCCGCCGCGGCGTTTGAGCGCTTTGAGCTTGCCGCCGAAGTCGGCGGCGGTGGCGAGGCTTCCGTTGGACACCAGCGGGTTGGCGCCGATGATCACCAGGTGGTCGGTGCGATCCAGATCGGGCACGGTGAATGCGAACGGGTTGCCGAACAGATACCCGCAGGCGACCTGCTTGGGCATCTGGTCCAGGGTGCTGGCGGTGTAGACGTTGCGGGTCCCGAGTGCCCGGATGACCGCCGGCGCATACAGGCCGCCGGCGACGGTATGGGCGTTCGGGTTACCGAGGTAGACCGCGACCGATCCACCGCCCGTCTCGGCGACCACCCGGCCTAGGCCCTCGGCGGCGGCGTCGAATGC
>JBFYOR010000151.1:0-3401 GCA_041303695.1 Mycobacterium sp.
GAGCCGGATCAGCGTCGGCGGCGACGCGACCGCAGGTAGTCGCCGACCACCGCCGCCCCGAGTCCGTCGAGGTCAGGCTCGACCACCCGGCCCTCGACCCGGCGGGCCACCTGGTCGATGAACCGGGCCAGGCCGGGATCGTCGCCGAGCCGGAAGATGGTCACCTGCGCCCCCAGCCGTGCTATCTCATCGAAACCGCGGACCGTGTGGGCGATGGTGCGCGGGTGCGGCGGGTAGTCGAAGAATACCTGCGTGCCGCGCTCGCCGTAGTCCTCGAGGTGCGCGGTCGGCTCACCGTCGGTGACGATCAGCACCACCGGCTGGGCGTTGGGGTGGCGGCGCAGATGCCGGCCGGCCAGCGCCAGCCCGTGGTGCAGGTTGGTGCCCTGCTCGTAGACGCCTTCCAGTCCGGTGAGTTCGGCGGCGCTGACCGTTCGGGCGTGCCGGCCGAAGGCGATGATCTGCAGGGCGTCCGAGCGGAACCGGGTGCTCACCAGGTGCTGCAACGCCAGTGCGGTGCGCTTCATCGGCAACCACCGGTTCTCCATCACCATCGAGAACGAGGTGTCCACCAGCAGGGCTACCACCGCCTGGGTGCGGGTCTCGGTCTCGGACACCTCGACGTCCTCGACGGCGATCCGGATCCGGCCGTCGGCATCGTCGGAGTCGGCCCGGCGCAGCACCGCGTTGGTGCCCGCGGTGCGGAGCACCGCATTGACCACAGTTCGGGTGACGTTCCACGGCTCGGTGTCACCGAAGGCCCACTGCCGGGTGGCGCCGGTGAGCTCGCCGGCGGCTCCGGCGCGGCGCGTCTCGCGCTCACCATGGCGACCGGAAAGGTGTTGGGCCACATCGCGAAGCGCGGCCCGGCCCAGCTGGCGCATGGCTTTCGGGGACAGCCGCCACTGCCCGTCGGAGCCGCGGTCCAGGAAACCCTGGTTCATCAGCGCGCGCTCCAACTCGGCCAGGGTGCGCGCGTCGATCGCGGCCTCGTCGCCGAGCTGACGGGCCAGCGCGTCGAGGTCGACATCGTCCATGGTGGCCCCGGCGTAACTCTGCGACAGCTGCTCGGCGAGTTGCTCGAGTTCAGCGATATCGGCCAGCGCCTGCGCGCCCTGCCCCATACCCAGCGGGTTGTCCCCGGAGAACTCCGAGGAGCCGTTCCAGTCCTCGCCGGGCCGGGCAGCCTGCAGGTGGGCGTCCAGCCGGCTCAGCGCGTTCATCAGCTGCGGCGAGCCGAAAGCCTGCTGCGCCAACGCATCCAGCTCCGCGCGCTGATCGGCGGAGAGGCTGTTGCGGAACCGTTGGGCCGCGGCCGCCCGCTTGGCCAGCGAATCGAGCAGTTCCTCGACGTTGCGGGGGTTCTCCGGGAAGTGCTGGCCGTGTTTGGCCATGAAGTTCTCGAAGTCCTCGGGTGTGTCCTGGCCCTGGGCGTGCTTGTCAAGCAGGTCGTTGAGGTCCTCGAGCATCTCGTTGACGGCTTGGCGGTCTTCGTCGGATGCGTTCTCCAGGGCCTGTTTCATTCCGGCGAAGCGCTGGTCGAGCATTTCCCGGCCGAGCAGGTCTTTGATCTGGTCGTATTTCTGCTTCGCCTCCTCGCTGCGCCAGTTGTAGTCGCCGAGTTCCTGCACGGCCTTGGCCGGCGAGGGCGATAGTGACTCGATCTGCATCTCGGCGAAGCGGGCGTCGTCGTCCAGAGCCCGGGCGAGTTCCTTGCGCTCGGCCAGCACCGCCTCATCGAGCAGCTGCTTGATCTCCTGCAGGGTTCCGTCGAGGTTATTGCGGGACAACAGTTCCCGGCGGCGGCGGTTGGCCTCGGCGGCCAGCCGGTCAGCACCCCTGACGTCCTTGGTGCCCCGCCGCAGCAGCTCGGCGAGGGCCCGCCGCGGCGAGGTGCCGGCCATGACGTCCTCGCCGATGGCTTCGAGCGCGTCGCGCAGATCGACCGGCGGCGCCAGCGGATCGGGCCCGCCGGTGTAGGCGGAGTACCGGGCGTCGTGCCCGTGTGGGCGTTTACCCATAGACCGTTTCGCCGTCGCCGGTGGTCTTGTCGATCTTCTTGGCCAGATACAGCGCCTCCAGCGCCAACTCCAGGCCGGCGGCCCGCTGTCCCTCGGTCTGTGCGCCCAGCCGATCAGCGATGGTGTCGATCACGGGCAGATCGGGCAGGGCCGCCAGTACGTTCTTGGCCGACACCTGCTCACCGGTCGTCACCGTCGCGCCCGCGACCGCACCGACCAGTGGTGCGACGTCGATACCGCCGAGGGCCTTCTGCGCGGTATCGGCGGTGGCGCGGCGCAGCAGGTGTTCCAGCACGGCCAGTTCGCGGCCCTCCTCCCCGGACTCGAACTCCAACTTGCCGCGCAGCACGTCGATCACCGTGCCGAGATCGACCACCCGGGCCACCGGATCGTCCTCGCCGAGCACCGCGCCGCGGTGCCGCGCCGAGGCGGCCACTGTCTCGGCCGCGGCGATGGCGAACCGTGCCGACACCCCGGAGCGTTGGTCCACCGAATGCGACTCACGCAGGTAGCGGGCGAACCGGGCGACGATCTGCAGGAGATAGGGCGGGACCTCAGCGGTGAGGTGCGCCTCCTGGCTGATGACGCCCACCTCGGCGTCGAGTTCGCGGGGGTAGTGGGTGCGGATCTCGGCGCCGAACCGGTCCTTGAGCGGGGTGATGATCCGGCCGCGGTTGGTGTAGTCCTCCGGGTTGGCGCTGGCCACCACCAGCACGTCCAGCGGCAGCCGCAGCGTGTAGCCGCGGACCTGGATGTCGCGCTCCTCCATGACGTTGAGCATCGAGACCTGAATGCGCTCGGCGAGGTCGGGCAGTTCGTTGACCGCGACGATGCCGCGGTGCGCCCGCGGGATCAGGCCGTAGGCGATGGTCTCCGGATCCCCCAGCGTGCGGCCCTCGGCGACCTTGATCGGGTCGATGTCACCGACCAGGTCGGCCACGCTGGTGTCGGGGGTGGCCAGCTTCTCGAAGTACCGCTCGCTGCGGTGCCGCCAGCTAACGGGCAGCTCGTTACCGAGTTCGGCCGCCCGGCGGATCGACTCCGGGGTGATCGGCGAATACGGATGCTCGCCGAGCTCGGCACCGGCGATCACCGGCGTCCACTCGTCGAGCAGGTTGACCAGTGACCGCAGCAGCCGGGTCTTGCCCTGACCGCGCTCACCGAGCAGGACGAAGTCGTGGCCGGCGATCAGCGCGCGCTCCAACTGGGGCAGCACGGTGTCTTCAAAGCCGAAGATGCCGGGCCACACGTCGCCCCCGCCGGCCAGTGCGGCCAGCAGGTTCTCCCGGAGTTCCGCCTTGATGGAGCGCTCGCGGTGGCCGGAGGCCCGTAGTGCGCCGACGGTGGTGGGCAGGTTCGAAGGCGGGGTCACATCTCCAC
>JBFYOR010000152.1:0-4841 GCA_041303695.1 Mycobacterium sp.
GCACGTCCGGGATCGGCCCGGGCGACTCCTCGTCGGTCAGGCCCAGATACACCCGTCCCAACTGCTCGGGCATGGCGAACACGAACCGGTTGGTCTCCCCCGGAATCGGAATGGTCAGCGCGGCAGTGGGATTGCCGAAGGTGGCGGCGTCGAACACCAGATGGGTCCCGCGGCTGGGCCGCAGCTTGATCGACGGGTCGACCTCCGCGGCCCACACCCCGGTGGCGTTGATCACCGCCCGCGCCGCCAGGTCGAAGGACTCCCCAGTCACCGTATCGGTGAGCCGCACCGATGAGCCGGTGGCCTGCGAGGCCGCCACCCGGGTGAGGATGGTCGCGCCGTGCTGGGCGGCCGTTCGGGCCACCGCGACCACCAGTCGCGCGTCGTCGATCAACTGCCCGTCGTAGGCCAGCAGCGCCCCGTCCAGCCCGTCGCGTCGCACCGTGGGTGTCATCGCCACCGCCTGCCCGGCGCTGATCCGGCGCGGCCGGGGCAGCACCGACGACCGGGTTCCGGCCAGCGCACGCAACGCGTCGCCGGCCAGGAAGCCGACGCGAACCAGCGCACGCTGGGAGCGGCTCATGGCGGGCAGCAGTGGGACCAGTTGCGGCATCGCCTTCACCAGGTGCGGCGCGGTGCGCGACATGAGGATCCCGCGTTCGACCGAACTGCGACGGGCGATGCCGATATTGCCGCTGGCAAGGTAGCGCAGGCCGCCGTGCACCAGTTTCGAACTCCAGCGGCTGGTGCCGAATGCCAGGTCGTGTTTCTCCACGAGCACCACCGACAGCCCCCTGCTCGCGGCATCGAGTGCGATACCCGCTCCAGTGATACCCCCGCCGATGACGATGACGTCGACGGTGCGGCCGTCGCCAAGGTCGGCCAGGTCGGCGGTCCGCCGGACGGCACTGAGGGCGGTCAGATCAGTCATTGCGCAGGTATCCGTTCAGGGCGTGGGCGAGTTCGGTGGTGAGTGCGTCCGGGCCCAGGATCGGCTCGACGATCTGGGCGGACTGGATCGCCGACTGCGTGATCAGCAGGACCATTGCGGCCAGCTGGCGAGGATCCCCCGCCCGGACTGTGTTGGCCGACTGGGCCTTTCGCAGTTCGTCGGCGACGAGATCGATCACGATCTGCTGGCTGGTGCCCAGCCTGCCGGTGATGTAGACCATTGCAAGCTCAGGCGCCGACCGCAGAACCGCGCGGATCAGGTCGTCACGGCGCAGCCGGCGGGCCACCTCGACGATCCGTTCCACCAGCGCCTCCCGGCCCGTCGAAACCGACGGCGCCTGCCGCCAGGCGCCGGTGATCCGCTCGGTCAGCAGTGCCGCCAGGATCGCCTGGGTGTCGGGCCAGCGCCGGTACACGGTGGGCCGGCTCACCCCGGCGCGGCGGGCGATCTCGGCCAGTGTCACGCGTTCGACTCCGAAGTCGCTCACGCAACTCGCCGCCGCGGCGAGTATCCGGTCGCCGACATCCACCGACTCCGCATTACTGATTGACAACATCTGTAATACTGTAACCCGTGACCGACCATAATGCGGAGAACCTTGTGCCCCCGATGGCCTGGGATGCCTGGGGCGATCCCGCACTGGCCAAACCACTGCCCGACGGCATCCGGTCACTGCTCGAACAGGCCCTCGGCGTCTCCGCGGCCGCGATCAGCGCGCCCGGACCCGACGATGTGCGACTGTCCCCGTCCGCCCTGACACCGGTGCACCGCGACGGCCTTGCCGGGATTGTCGGCGAAGGGTTTCTGCGCACCGGCGATCGCGAGCGGCTGCCCTACGCAGGCGGGAAATCCACACCGGACCTGTTACGCCGCAAGCAGATACAGCAGGATGCCCCCGATGCGGTGATCATGCCCGGCAGCGAGGACGAAGTAGCGGCCATTCTGGACTACTGCTCGACGCACCGGATCGCGGTCGTCCCGTTCGGCGGCGGAACCAGCGTGGTCGGCGGACTGAACCCGATCCGCGGGGAGTTCGACGCCGTCGTCACGCTCGATCTGCGCCGCTTCGACGACCTGCACTGGCTCGATGACGTGTCCGGCGAAGCCGAACTCGGGGCCGGGGTCACCGGACCCGAGGCCGAACGACTGCTCGGCGAACGTGGCTTCTCCCTCGGCCACTTCCCGCAGAGTTTCCGTTTCGCCAGCATCGGCGGTTTCGCCGCGACGCGGTCGTCAGGCCAGAACTCCGCCGGCTACGGCCGCTTCAACGACATGGTTCGCGGCATGCACGTCATCACCCCGGCCGGCAGGCTCGACCTGGGCCGGGCCCCCGCCTCGGCGGCCGGGCCGGATCTGCGGGAACTGTTCTGCGGTTCCGAGGGCGCCTTCGGCGTGATCACCAGGGTGCGGGTGCGGGTCCACCCGGTCCCGGAGAGCGTGCGCTACGAAGCCTGGTCCTTCCCGGACTTCGGCACCGGTTCGGCCGCGCTGCGTGCGGTCATTCAGACCGGCACCGGACCGACTGTGCTGAGACTGTCCGACGAGGTAGAGACCGGCGTGAACCTGGCCACCACCCACAGCATCGGCGAGCAGAGCGTCACCGGCGGCTGTCTGGCCATCACCATCTTCGAGGGCACCCCGGCGCATGCCGAAAGCAGGCACGCCGAGACCCGGGCACTGATCGAGGCCAGTGGCGGGACCTCATTGGGCGACGCACCCGCGAGAGCCTGGGAGCACGGCCGGTTCGACGCCCCCTACCTGCGGGACTCCCTGCTGTCGGCAGGCGCTCTGTGCGAGACATTGGAGACGGCGACGACATGGTCGAAGGTGCCGACCCTGAAAGCCGCGGTGACCGAAGCCCTGACATCGGCACTGGGCGCAAGCGGCACCAACGCTCTGGTGATGTGCCACATCTCGCACGTCTACCCGACCGGTGCATCGCTGTACTTCACCGTGGTCGCCGGTCAGCGCGGCGACGTGGCCCAGCAGTGGCAGGCGGCGAAGATCGCTGCCTGCGACGCCATCGTGGCCGGCGGCGCCACCATCACTCACCACCACGCGGTCGGTGCGGATCACCGGCCGTGGATGACGGCCGAGATCGGCGACCTCGGCGCGCAGGTTCTGCGCGCGGTCAAGCAGACCCTGGACCCGGCCGGAATCCTCAACCCGGGCAAACTGATTCCGTGAGCCCGATCTCGCGCGTCACCGTTCTGACCAATCCGATGGCCGGGCACGGCAACGCGCCGCACGCCGCGGAGCGTGCGGTCGCGCGATTTCAGGAACTCGGCGTCGACGTGGTCGAGATCGTCGGCCGCGACGCCACCCACGCCCGCGAACTCGTCGAGCAGGCGGTCCAGAACGGCACCGACGCCGTCGTCGTGGTCGGCGGCGACGGCGTCATCCGACTTGCCCTGCAGACACTGGCGCGCAGCGGTATTCCGCTCGGAATCGTCCCGGCCGGCACCGGCAACGACCACGCCCGGGAGTATGCGATCCCGACCGGCGATCCGGCCGCGGCCGCCGACATCATCGTCGGCGGACATACCACCACCGTCGATCTCGGGCACATCCTTGGAGCCGACGGCACCAGCAGCTGGTTCGGCACTGTGGCGGCAACCGGTTTCGATTCACTGGTCAGCGACCGGGTCAACCGGATGCGCTGGCCGCACGGACGGATGCGCTACAACCTGGCGATCGTGGCCGAGCTTTCGAAGTTGCGGCTGCTGCCCTTCCGGCTGGTCTTCGACGGCGAACGCGAAATGGTCACCGACCTGACGCTGGCCGCGTTCGGCAACACCCGCAGCTACGGCGGTGGCATGCGGATCTGCCCCGACGCCGACCATGCCGACGGCCTGCTCGACGTCACGATGGTGCACACCGCCTCGCGCGCCAGGCTGATCCGGCTGTTCCCCACCGTGTTCAAGGGCACCCACATCGACCTCGACGCGGTCACCACCGAACGCGCCCGCACCATCACCGTGGAGTCCCCCGGGATCAACGCCTACGCCGACGGCGACTACGTCTGCCCGCTTCCGGCGGAGATCTCGGCCGTGCCCGGCGCACTGACGATTCTTGTCAGCCCCCCCTGACACAATCGCACATGTGTTCGATAGATGTTTCCGGGATGCCTCCGACGCCGGTCTGATCACCGCCATCGAGGACTGGACCGCGGCTGAAGCCGCCGCCGCTGCCCGACGTTTGGCAGCGGTCGCGGAATTGGTGCATCGGCGCTGCGGGGATGACGAGCGCGCGCACTGGGCCTGTGACGAGTGGGATTCCGCCGCCGCAGAGATCTCGGCGGCGCTGGGCATCAGCCATGGCCGCGCCTCCGGGCAGATGTACCTCGCCGCGGCACTGCGCCACCGACTGCCCAGGGTCGCCGCGCTTCTGCTCGAGGGTGCCCTGAGCGTGCGGATCGTCACGGCCATCGCCTGGCGCACCGATCTGGTCCTCGATGACGACGTGCTGACCCTGCTCGATGAAGCCGTCGCCGAGTTGGCCGGGCGCTGGGAGGCGCTTTCGCAGTACAAGCTCGATCAGGCCATCGACGCCCTGGTTGACCGGCACGACCCGGGAGCGGTACGTCGCACCCGTGCCAGTGCCCGCAGCCGTGATGTGACGATCGGCGGGCAGGATCCGCAGACCGGCACCACCTCGCTGTGGGGTCGGCTGTTGGCCACCGACGCCACCGTCCTGGAACGCCGACTGGCCCAGATGGCCCACGCGGTGTGCGACGACGATCCCCGAACCATCGGCCAGCGCCGCGCCGACGCTTTGGGCACACTGGCAGCAGGCGGGGACCAGCTGAGCTGCCAGTGCGGCGGTCCCCGATGCCCGTCAGCCGGAAGCGACCCACGAGCGGGATCGGTGGTCATCCACGTGCTGGCAG
>JBFYOR010000153.1:0-8792 GCA_041303695.1 Mycobacterium sp.
ACGTGATGAGCGAGGACGTCGAGCGCCGTCTCGTGCAGGTCCTGGACAACCCGACCGTCTCACCCTTCGGCAACCCGATCCCGGGCCTGGGCCTGCTCGGCCTCGACGAGGCGGACGTCAAGCGGGACGGCGCGAACCTGGCGCGATTGACCGAGCTGCCGGCCGGCGACCCGGTTGCCGTAGTCGTGCGTCAGCTGACCGAGCATGTGCAGGGTGACGTCGAGCTGATCGGCCGCCTCAAGGAGGCCGGCATCGTGCCGAATGCCCGCGTGCTGGTTCAGAACAGCCCCGACGGTGATGTCACGATCGTGGTGGGCGGCCACGAGAACGTCGTGCTGCCCCACGAGATGGCGCACGCCGTCAAGGTTGAAAAGGTCTAAACAGCGCGGCCGAACGCGCGCCGCGGCGGGAGGCTGACACCCAGCCGCCGGGCCAGCCGATAGCCGGTGCCCGCCAGCTCGCGGATCTGCTCGGGACGCATTCCGGATTGCAGCGCCGTGTCCAGCATTCCGGCCATCCGATGATCCGGGTCACTGCGCAGCGCGGCCTCCAGCGACAGGCCCGCCAGCGGGCCATCGCCTCTCGCATAGGCCGAAAATGCAAGTAGCACAAGTGCTTCCACCCTCCACGGGTCAGGCAGTGAGCGTGCCATCATCGCCCACAGCGATTCGGCGGCGCCGGCGTCGACTCCCACCGCCAGCGCGTACAACGTGTCGCGCACCGCTACGTCGGTGAGCCCGCAGGCCAGTTCGACGAGCTCTTCCTCGTCGGGTTGGCGCCCCTCCGCGACCCGGGACGCCACCGCGATCGCGGTCTGGACGTCACGTCGGCCGCAGCTGTCGGGATCGACCTCCCAGTCGGCCAGCCGAGCCGCGGCCCGGGCCAGGATCGGTTCTGCCAGCGCGGCGCAGTGCACCGGGTCGGCGACGGCGATGACGGCTTTGAGGTCAGCGCGGCGGGGATACAGCCGCCGGCCGTCGAGCACGGCCGCGGCTGCAAGCGGCGATGCGGTGGGATCCTCGACGGCTCCGCCAGCCCCGCAACCGTCGATGCAGTGCCAGCTCCCACCCGACTCCACCCGGTCGACCACATGAGCGGCATAGAGCTCGATGCCCCGGCCCCCGAGAGCCACGGTCAGCGCGTCGCACAACCGGCGGTGGCTGTCATCACACACCGGGCACAGCGCGCCATCGGCGTCGACGATCACCACGACGACCGTGTCAGCCCCCGAGGTCGCGACGACCTCGGCGAGTCGGTCGACATTGTCAATCACGTCCTCAGCGAGGTCTGCGCGCATCACCGCACCCATCCGTCCCTGTTCAAGGGAGACGATAACCAGCGATTTCTCCGGGACGAAGCCCAGCACTGCGGGCAGCGCCGCGATCAGTGCGCCAGGCTTGGTGAAGCGGAACTCAGGTCGGCCGGGTCGATGTGTAGTCATGCCCTGACGCTGTCAGCGGAGGCCGTCAAATCGGCCGCGCCGAGGGGCACACCGGCCTTCGGCTGTGCATGAATCCGTCGATGGGGACAACATCTAGGGTGACGGGAACGAGCGCCGCCCCCGCAGCGTTATGCAGTGTGGTGCTTCATGCAGCAGGTGAACTTGAGCGAGGAGGCACACCTTGGCTGACGATCAAGGCCGCGAGCACCGGCCCGACCGGATGTACGAACTGGAGTTCCCGGCCCCGCAGCTGGCGTCCACCGACGGCCGTGGGCCGGTGCTGATCCATGCCCTTGAGGGCTTCTCCGACGCAGGTCACGCCATCCGGTTGGCCGCCGAGCACCTCAAGAACTCGATGGACACCGAACTCGTCGCCTCGTTCGCCATCGACGACCTGCTGGACTATCGGTCCCGCCGGCCGCTGATGACCTTCAAGACCGACCACTTCACCCACTACGAGGATCCTCAGCTCAGCCTCTTCGCGCTGCGCGACAGTCTCGGTACTCCTTTTCTGCTGCTGGCCGGACTGGAGCCGGACCTGCAGTGGGAGCGCTTCATCACCGCGGTTCGTCTGCTCGCCGAGCGCCTCGGGGTCCGCCGCACCATCGGCCTGGGCGCCATCCCGATGGCGGTTCCGCACACCCGGCCGGTGACGATGACGGCGCATTCGAGCAATCGCGATCTCATCGCCGACCACCAACCTTGGGTGGGCGAGGTCCAGGTGCCCAGCAGCGTGTCGAATCTGCTCGAGTACCGGATGACCCAACACGGCCACGAAGCGGTCGGGTTCACCGCCCACATTCCGCACTATCTGGCACAGACCGACTACCCCGCCGCGGCGGAGGCACTGCTGACGCAGGTGGCCGAGTCGGCGTCGCTGCAGTTTCCGCTAGATGCGCTCACCGAGGCCGCCGCCGCCGTGCGCAGCAAGATCGACGAGCAGGTGGAGGCCTCCGACGAGGTCGCCCAGGTGGTCGGGGCCCTGGAGCGCCAGTACGACGCTTTCGTCAACGCACAGGAAAACCGCTCGTTACTGGCCCGCGACGAGGATCTGCCCAGCGGAGAGGAACTGGGCGCCGAGTTCGAACGCTTCCTGGCCCAGCATGCCGACGAGTTCAAGGACCCCGGCTCCGACGAAGCCTGACACAGACGGCGTAGGGTCGTTTTATGGGCATCGACGTCGCAGTTCTGCGGGTGTTCACCAATGCCGACGGCAGATTCGGCAACCCACTCGGGGTGGTCGACGCGGCCACCGTCCCGCCCGGACAGCGGCAGTCCGTGGCCACCGAACTGGGTTACAGCGAAACGATTTTCATCGATCTGCCGGTACACGACTCGCCCACGGCGCACGCCCACATCTTCACGCCCGCGACGGAACTGCCATTCGCCGGACATCCGACCGTGGGAGCGGCGTGGTGGCTACGCGACCGCGGTACGCCGGTCAACACCTTGCAGGTGCCGGCGGGCATCGTCGCGGTGCACCACCTCGACGACCTGACCGCTGTCGTGGCGCGTTCGGAGTGGGGTCCGGAGTTCGCCATCCACGACATGGCCTCGGTAGAGCAGGTACTCACTGCGGACCCCGCCGACTACGCCGACGACGCCTACCACTACCTGTGGGCCTGGTCCGACCGGGACCGCGGACACATCCGGTCGCGGATGTTCGCCAATGAGGTCGGCGTGCCCGAAGACGAGGCGACCGGATCGGCGGCGGTGCGCATCACCGACTATCTGAGCCGCGATCTGGAAATCACCCAGGGGAAGGGATCGCAGATCTTCACCTCCTGGAATCCGGAGGGTTGGGTGCAGGTAGCCGGGCGCGTGGTCGGCGACGGACTTCGACACCTGCCCTGACTCGGTCAGCTGGAGGTGCCGACCTCGCGATGGGCGCGCAACGCCTCGATCTCGCGTTCGAAGTCCGCCGCTGAGGAGAACGACCGGTACACCGAGGCGAATCTGAGGTAGGCGACTTCGTCCAACTCCCGCAGCGGTCCCAGGATGGCCAGTCCGACGTCATGGCTGGGCACCTCCGGCGACCCGGCCGCCCGGACGGCGTCCTCGACCTGCTGAGCCAGTAGGTTCAGCGCGTCGTCATCGACCTGCCGCCCCTGACAGGCCCGGCGAACGCCGCTGATCACCTTCTCCCGGCTGAACGGTTCGGTCACGCCGCTGCGTTTGACCACCGCGAGCACGGCCGTCTCGACCGTGGTGAACCGCCGGCCGCACTCGGGGCAGGACCGGCGGCGCCGGATCGCTTGACCCTCGTCTGCCTCCCGGGAATCGACGACCCGGGAATCGGGGTGGCGACAAAAAGGACAGTGCATGACCGCTCCCTCTCCCCCACGACGATCTACCTGGGACGAAAGAGAGCCTACCTGCGCCCCACCGGCGACGGCCATCACGTTCATCGCAGTGTCAGCGGTTCAGCCGAGCGGTGCGATCAGCGTGCGGCCGGCATTCACCGCTGTCGAATCGAGTTTGTTGAGGTCACGGATCCGCTCGACGGTCTGGCCGACCGGGGCGCCGGGGGCGACCCGCCCGGCCAGCTGTTGAAGCGTCTCACCGGGGTGAACCTGGACCACCGCCAGCTGGTCCGGAACGCCCACGATCGCCGGGGCCGCGGATCGCTGCAGACCGGACTGCGCCAGCGAGCCCAGCCACAGGGTGATCAGTGCGGCCAGGCCGGCCAGTGCGACCGTCACCGAGGTGCTGACCTGGCGGCGCGTGTGCGGCGCATACGACATCGGCACACCCGTGCCGCGGTACGGCAACCCGGCCACCGCTGGCCGCTTCGGGACCGGCCGCTGGATTCCGGGCCGGGACACCGGGCGGTGCGGGACCCAGGCCTCGACGGATCGTGAGGCTCCGGACCGTGGGACCCACGCCGTGCTCCAGTCCACCAGGTGCCGGTCGTCGTGCCGGTCGTCAAGGACTGTCATGAGAGGTTCCTTCCTCGGAGTGTTCGCTCTAATGTTCGAATATACTCGACCACATGTTCGATTTTCGAACATGTGAGCGGGCGTGTCCGAACGATACGACCCAGTACCGACAAGCCCACCGACTGTCGCCCAGCGTGGCCATGGGCTGCGACACGGTCGAACACATGTTTGATAATCGGTTCGAACCCGGCTAGATTCGGCAACCATGAGTGAGAGCACAAAAACCCCGGGAACCCGCGATGGTGCCGCCGGCCTTACCGAACGCCAGCGCACCATTCTTGAGGTCATCCGGGCCTCGGTGACCAGTCGCGGCTACCCGCCGAGCATCCGGGAGATCGGCGATGCGGTCGGGCTCACCTCGACATCGTCGGTGGCCCACCAACTACGCACCCTTGAGCGCAAGGGTTATCTGCGCCGTGATCCGAACCGCCCGCGCGCCGTCGACGTGCGGGGCACCGAGGAGACGACCGCAGCGGTGGCCACCGACGTCGCGGGATCCGACGCGCTACCGGAACCGACCTTCGTCCCGGTTCTCGGCCGGATAGCCGCCGGCGGACCGATCCTGGCCGAGCAGGCGGTGGAGGATGTGTTTCCACTGCCGCGCGAACTCGTCGGCGAGGGGTCGCTGTTCCTGCTCAAAGTGGTCGGCGAATCGATGATCGACGCTGCCATCTGCGATGGCGACTGGGTGGTTGTCCGTCAGCAGAACGTCGCCGACAACGGCGATATCGTCGCGGCGATGATCGACGGCGAGGCGACGGTCAAGACCTTCAAGCGGACTGCCGGCCAGGTGTGGTTGATGCCCCACAACAAGTCTTTCGACCCGATCCCGGGCAACGATGCGGCCATTCTCGGCAAGGTCGTGACCGTGCTGCGCAAGGTCTGACCCGCCGGACGGGACCCGCGGGGGGTCTGGGCTACTCGGGAGCCTTCACGAACCCGTTCGCCTGGGCGAGGTCCTCGCTGGCGAACCACACTTCAGGGATCGTGTTGTCGTAGAGCGCCGAATCCGGGGTGTAGTACAAGCCCGAATGAGTGTTGCCCTTGATGAAGTAGCCCTCCGGCGCCTGGTAGGGATCGGCCAGGGGCAGGTGAATCGCGGGCCGCCACGGCTCCTCAGCCGACTGTTCCCTATACCGGTCGTCCCAGCCCTCATCCTCGACGACCGTCTCGACGACGGTCGCCGTCTCGACAACCTGCTCAGGCTCGTCGAATTCGGCTGTCCACGAGGTGATCTCCTCCGCGGAGTGCCGTTTACGGGGGGCACCGATCTCGTCAAGGTCGAGCTGCCACATCGACTGCGAGGCAGCGGCATCGGCGGAATGCCGGCCGGCCTCAGACCCGGCGGAGCCGAACCAGTCGTCGGCCGCTGGGGTGGTATCGAACCCAGTGGTGGTATCGAACTCTGCGGTGGCCACCTGGAACTCGGCCAGCTCGGTCTCAGTCGGGATGCGGGTCGGAGCGGTATCGATCGCGTCCTCGTCGGACTCGAAGCCGGCCCGCTCGTCAACCCCGCTGCCCGGCGGCGACCAGAAGCCGGAGTCCCGGCCGGACCCGCTGTCGTAGCGGGATTCAGTACCCGGGGCGGTCCGGACACCGGGCCAGTGGCCGTCGTCCGGCTCGGGCGCATAACCGCCCGGTGCAGCGGTATCGAGGTCCGGGCCGGACTTGCGCATCGCGCGTGCGCCGAGCAGGCCCAGCAGCGCCACCAGCGGGATGGCGATCAACAGCCACCACCAGCCCCATCCACCCTTCTCTGAGGTGTCGCCGGACGCCGGGGCGGCCGGGGTCTGGGCGACCGCATCGGGCATCTCCAGTCCGGACAGCGACGATGCCAGCTCCGATGGTTCGGTACTGAACTCCTTGGTGGCCTCGTTCCAGGAGATCTGGCCACCGCTGAAGCTCTGGGTGACGGTGTCCCCCTTGACGGTCGGCTCTCCGGTCGGCACACCGAGTTCTCCGGTGGCCCCGCCGAGCTTGGCCCAGGCGGCGTTGATCGGACCGCGGACCACGATGGCACCGGTGTCGGGCGTCCAGAAGATGACCGGCTTGTCCGGCGCACTGAAGGCGCTCACCCGACTGTTCGGCACACCGCCGTCGGCCTCGGCCGCGATCGGGTAGCCAAGATCGCCGCCGGCGCCGCCGACCGACTCGTACTTGGACAGGATCGCTCCGGTCACGGCGTAGGCGCCGGTCTCCGGGGAGTAGAAGATCTTGCCACTGGCATACCCCTGGGCCGCGCCGGTGTCACCGATCGAGGACTGCTCGCCCTGTCGCGCACCCAGTGGCCCGCCGAGGCCACCACTGGCCCGCCACGCGAGGTTGATCATCGTGGTGGCGTCCAGTGGAACTTCGAGGCCTGCCAGGCTGTCGGCCAGCCCGGCCGGATCGGTCGTGAAGGTGTTGGTGGCACGATTCCACGTCAGCTCGCCACCGGTGAACTTCTGGCTGACCAGGTCCCCGTCGTAGCGTTCGTCCTCGACCGGCACGCCCAGCGTCCCGGCCGAACCCCCGAGTTTGTCCCAGGCGACATTGATGGCACCGCGAACGGCCCATGCCCCGGTGTCGGGTGTCCAGAAGACCGCAGGCTTGTCGCTGGCATTGAACGTGCTCACCCGACTGTCCGGACCCACCAGGCCGGGTACGACGTTGATGGTCGGGAATCCGAGGTCGCTGTCGGCGGGACCGCCGAGGGACTCGTACTTGTCCAGAACCGCTCCGTAGAGCAGGTGCGCGCCGGCGGACGGTTCGAAGAAGATCTTGCCGTCGGCGAACTTCTGGCCGTATCCGGCACCGGCCTGGTAGACCTCGCCGTCCTGGCCGCCCACCACCGATCCGGCGCCACCGGCGGCGTTCCAGGCCTGATTGATCGCGTCAGCGGCGTCACTCTCCGGCGTGGCGAGCGCGTTCGGCACCGCCAGTGCCGCCGCGGCGACGGTGGCGATGACGCCGAGCGTCAGACGTCCAACGGTGCGGTTCAGCTGTCTACCTACGCGCGTCATGCACTGTTCTCCCGCGTTCGGTCGAGAATGTCGACAAACTCGATAATGGGTCTTACCGTCGCATATATCCGCGCCAGCTAACCACGACACGCGGGCAACCCTGCAGCCGGAATCCAAATCGAGATTCAATCCGAATTGAATTGAAATAGCGGGGAACGGCAGCCCCACCTATTTTCAGACCCCGAGACTGCGCCCGATGATCTCCTTCATGATCTCGGTGGTGCCGCCGTAAATGGTCTGTACGCGGGCGTCGAGGAATGCCCGGGCAACGTTGTATTCGCGCATGTACCCGTATCCGCCGTGCAGTTGCAGGCAGCGGTCAACCAGTCGCACCTGCGCCTCGGTGGTCCACCACTTCGCCATCGCGGCCTGGTCGGCGGTCAGCTTGTCCTCAAGCAGAAGCTTGATGAATTCGTCGACCATGATGCGCACGGCCGTTGTCTCGGTGGCCAATTCCGCCAGCAGGAAACGACTGTTCTGGAACGAGCCGATCGGCTTGCCGAACGCTTTGCGTTCCTTCGTGTACTGAATGGTTTCCTCGAGCACCGCTTCCATTGCGGCCGCCGCCATGATGGCAATCGAAAGGCGTTCCTGCGGCAGGTTCTGCATGAGGTAGAGAAATCCCATGCCCTCTTCGCCGATCAGATTCTCGACCGGAACCTTGACGTCGGTGAACGACAACTCGGCGGTGTCCTGGGCGTCCAGACCGATCTTGTCGAGGTGACGGCCGCGCTCGAAGCCCGGCATGCCGCGTTCGACACCGAGCAGCGAGAAGCCCTGCGCGCCCTTGTCGGGGTTGGTCTGGGCGACCACGATCACCAGGTCGGCGTTGATACCGTTGGTGATGAAGGTCTTGGAGCCGTTGAGGATGTAATGGTCGCCCTCCCGGACCGCCCGGGTCTTGATGCCCTGAAGGTCACTGCCGGTGCCGGGTTCGGTCATGGCGATGGCGGTGATCATCTCGCCAGTGCAGAACTGCGGCAGCCACCGCTGCTTCTGCTCCTCGTTGGTCTGATGCAGCAGATAGGGCGCGACGACGTCGTTGTGCAGGGAGAACCCGAGGCCGCTGTAGCGGCCGGCGACGGTCTCCTCCACGACGATGGTGTTGTAGCGGAAGTCGGGATTACCGCCGCCGCCGTATTCCTCCGGCACCGCCATCCCGAGGAAACCCTGCTTACCGGCCTCGAGCCACACCCCGCGGTCGACGATCTTGTCCTTCTCCCACTGATCGTGGTACGGCGCGACATGCTTGTCGAGGAAGGCCCGGAAGGACTCGCGGAACAGCGTGTGTTCCGGCTCGAAGATGGTGCGGGTGTATTTCACGGCGTTACCCATGGCGATGACCTCCGAAAGATGCAGCACTGGAACTGACCTCGAGGATAGACCAACCGGATGGTTGGTTGCCCGTGC
>JBFYOR010000154.1:0-10617 GCA_041303695.1 Mycobacterium sp.
ACGTCGACGCCCTCGGAGTGCGCACCCTGCTGCGGGTTCCGTTCCTGCGCAACTGGCCGTTCTCCCGCAAGATCATCGACTGGTTCGCCGATAAGACCCAGAAGACCAAGACCCGGGAAGAAGTCGAGAGCGGATTCTGGGGCAAGCTCGTCAACCAGGTGATGAAGCGGCCCATCCTGTTCGCCGGGCCGATCCTGCTGTTCATGATCATGCTGATCATCCCGCTGGGCCACCTGGCGTTGGGCGGCATCAGCGAGAAGTACCTGCCGCCCGACAACTCGGTCAGAGTGGCCCAGGAGGAGTTCGACGGGATCTTCCCCGGCTTCCGCACCGAGCCGCTGACCCTGGTCATCAAGAGCGATACCGACCAGCCGGTCACCGATCAGCAGGTCGCCGAGGTCCGCAACAAGGCGATGGAAATCGGCGGATTCACCGACCCGGACAACAACCCCGACGCCATGTGGAAGGAACGGCCCTACCTCGACGGGGCTTCCAAGGACCCGTCGGTGCGGGTGATCCAGAACGGTCTGGTGAACCGTAACGACGCCTCCAAAAAGATCACCGAACTGCGCGATATCGTCCCGTCCAAGGGACTGACGCTGTACGTGGGCGGAACGCCCGCCCTGGAACAGGACAGCATCCACAGCCTGTTCGCCAAGCTGCCGCTGATGGTGCTGCTGTTGATCACCACCACGACGATCCTGATGTTCCTGGCGTTCGGCTCACTGGTGCTGCCGATCAAGGCGGCGTTGATGAGTGCGCTGACGCTGGGCTCGACGATGGGCGTGCTCACCTGGATGTTCGTCGACGGCCACGGCTCCGGGCTGATGAACTACACCCCGCAGCCGCTGATGGCGCCCATGATCGGACTGATCATCGCGGTGATCTACGGTCTGTCGACCGACTACGAGGTGTTCCTGGTGTCGCGCATGGTGGAGGCCCGCGAACAGGGCATGTCGACCACCGAGGCGATCCGGATCGGCACCGCCACAACCGGTCGGCTCATCACCGCCGCCGCGCTGGTTCTTGCCGTCGTGGCGGGGGCGTTCGTGTTCTCCGATCTGGTGATGATGAAATACCTGGCGTTCGGGCTGCTCATCGCTCTGCTGCTCGACGCCACCATCGTGCGGATGTTCCTGGTACCCGCGATCATGAAACTGCTCGGGGACGACTGCTGGTGGGCACCGAAGTGGATGAAACGCCTGCAGCACAAGATCGGTATGGGCGAGACGACACTGCCCGACGAACGCAAGCGGGCCGTGATCCCGGAGCCGGCCGCGGCACTTGCCGGCGCCGGCGTTGCCACCTCGGCGGGTGGCCGGCGCGCAGCGCCGGCTGCGGCCACCGAGCCGGTGAGCGCGTCAGCCAGCGAAGCACCCACCACCCGGTTCACCGCCGCCAAAGCAACCGATGACCGCGATATCGGTTCCTGGCTGGGCGAACTACGCCGCAAGACGTCGCGGCGGACCGCCGGGGCCGGTCAGTCGGCGGAGCCGACGCGGGGAGTCCAGGGTCCGTCAGCCGAACCGACCCGTGTCATCCCCCCTGCCGCAGCACCGGATGACGCCACCACGGCGATGCCGACGATATCCGGCTCCGTCGAAACGGCCCAGACCGCGGCGCAGCACGAAGCCGTCACGACGGAACACAGCTCCGCCGAGGAGACCCGGGCGATCCCGGTGAGCCGACCGGAGCCCGCCGACCCCGAGGTGGCGACCGAGAAGCTCAACGCGCGCGGTACCAAGGGTGGCGGGGTCAGCGCCCAGGATCTGCTGCGCCGTGAGGGCCGCCTCTAACCGGTGGGCCCGTCGTCAGCCGGGACGGTGTCAGGTTGTGCCGTTCCGATGACCGCGCCACCGCCGTCCTCCAACTCGGCCGCCACGGCGGCCGGGTTCGGTGCCCCCAACACCCGGAAGGCGCTGTTGAGGAATGCCAGCACCGGTACCGCCAGCAGCGCGCCGATGATGCCCGCGAGCACAGCACCGGTGGCCAGCGCCAGGACGATGGCCAGCGGATGGATCGACACCGCACGACCCATCACCAACGGCTGCAGCACGTGGGCCTCCAACTGCTGGACGGCGATCACCAGACCCAGGGTGAGCAGCGCGTAGACGACGCCCTTGGCCAGCAGCGCGACCACCACCGCGAGGAATCCGGTGAGCACCGCGCCGACCAGTGGGATGAACGCGCCGAGGAACACCAACGAGGCCAGCGGCAGGGCCAGCGGCACTCCCATCACCGCCAGTCCGGTGCCGATGCCGATCGCGTCGACCAGCGCCACCAGCAGGGTGGCCCGCACATAGCCGATCAGCGATCCGAAGCCGGCCCGACCGGCCTCACGTACCCGGTCCCGGGAACGCGCGGGCACGATCCGGGTCAGATACGCATAGATGTTGCGACCGCCATAGAGCAGGAAGATCAAGGTGAACAGCATCAGCAGCGCACCGGTGACGATCTCGGTCAGCGTCGCCGCCGTGGACAATGCCCCGAGGGTGAGCTTCTCCTGGTTGTCACGTAACGCCTTGGCGGCCGCGTCGCCGGCCTTGTCGATCTGCTCCAGGCTCAGATGCGCCGGACCGTCGATAAGCCACCGGGTGGCGTTTTCGATACTTCGCGTCACTTGCACGGTCAGCTCTGGAAGTCCCGAAATGAACTGGCTGACAACGAAACTCATGATGCCGCCGAAAAACGCGAAGCCGCTGAGCAGGACCAGCGCCACCGCTGCGCCACGCGGCGCACCGCGGCGGTCCAGCCAGTCGACGGCAGGCAGCAACAAGGCCGTCAGGATGACCGCCAGTGCCACCGGAACCACGATCACCTCGAGCCGATGGACCAGCCAGAGCAACGCCACGATCGCGCCGAGGATGACCAACAGGCGCCAGGACCAGGCGGCGGCCTTGCGTACGAAGGGGTCGACGGCGTCATCGATGGACGGGTCGTCACGGGAGCCGCTGACCGGCATGGGGTGCAGCCTATCCGGCCGTCGTTGACATCCCGCGACGATCCGCCGTACGGGCACCATCCGCCGCTAGGCTCGAATCCGTGGCCCACGACGCGCCGGCTAACCCCGCCCGCGAGGCGCCCGTCCCCCGCGCGCGGGGTAAGTACTGGTGGGTGCGCTGGGCGGTTCTCGCCGTCGCGATCGTCGTCCTGGCGGTTGAAGCCAGCCTGGTGTGGGACCAACTGGCCCAGGCCTGGGAGGACTTGCTGGCGGCGAACCTGTGGTGGGTGCTCGCAGCCGTGGTCGCCGCGATGGCGTCCATGCACAGCTTCGCCCAGATCCAGCGAACACTGCTGCGCTCGGCCGGGGTCACCGTCCGGCAGTGGCGTTCGGAGGCGGTGTTCTACGCCGGCAATGCGTTGAGCACGACGCTTCCCGGTGGGCCGGTGCTGTCCGCCACATTCGTCTACCGCCAGCAGCGCCAGTGGGGAGCCTCCCCCGTGGTGGCGTCCTGGCAGCTGGTGATGTCGGGCGCACTCCAGGTCGTCGGCCTGGCCCTGCTGGGCCTTGGTGGCGCATTCCTGTTGGGCGCCAAGGACAATCCGTTCTCGCTGCTGTTCACCCTCGGCGGCTTCGTGGCACTGTTGCTGCTCGCCCAGGCGGTGGCGACCCGGCCGGAGCTCATCGACGGCATCGGAGTGAAGGTGCTGCGGTGGGTCAATTCCGCGCGCAGCAAGCCAACCGATACCGGGTTACGAAAATGGCGGGAGACGCTCACCCAACTGGAGTCGGTGAGCTTGAGCCGGCGCGAACTCGGCGAGGCCTTCGGCTGGTCGCTGTTCAACTGGATCGCCGATGTCGCGTGCCTGGCCTTCGCCGCTTATGCCGCGGGGGGCCACCCTTCACTGGCCGGGTTGACGGTCGCCTACGCGGCGGCTCGAGCGGTCGGCGCGATCCCGCTGATGCCCGGCGGGCTCCTCGTCGTCGAGGCCGTCCTGGTCCCCGGGCTGGTGTCCAGCGGTATGGCGCTACCCGCGGCGATCTCGGCCATGTTGATCTATCGGCTGGTGAGCTGGATATTCATCTCCGCGATCGGCTGGGTGGTGTTCTTCTTGATGTTCCGCACCGAGGGAGCGCTGGATCCCGAGGCGGTGGTGGACGAGTTGGCCGCCCGGGAATTGGCGGACCTCGATACCCGGCGGGCACCGCATGATCCGGGCGACACCGCCCTTCAGGGACCGCTGCCACCGCCGGACCCCGAACCCGAACCGGACGGCGAGGGCCGCCGCTGAATATCCTCAGCACTATGCCGACATAGCTGAATATCCTCAGCACTATGCCGACAGATGAGCCCGGCCGCGACGCCCGGGTCCGTGCGGGCGCGGCGCTGGCCGCCGACCTCGCCTGCGTCCTACTGTTCACCACCGCCGGCCGGCGCAGTCATGCCGAGGGCTTGAGCATCACCGGCATCGCCGAGACCGCCTGGCCGTTCCTGACCGGCACGCTGGTCGGATGGCTGGTTTCCCGCGGCTGGCGCAAGCCGACATCCCTGGTACCGACCGGCATCGTGGTCTGGCTGTGCACTGTCGCGGTAGCCATGGCGTTGCGCAAGGCCACCGGCACGGGAATCGCGTTCAGCTTCATCGCGGTGGCCACACTGGTCACCGCGCTGCTGCTGCTGGGCTGGCGGGCCGGCCTGGCCGGCGTCGCCCGCCGCAGAGCTGGCTGATCCGGCGGTCTCAGCCGCCCGCGCTAAGCGCCGGGAGCCGCGGGGGGCTCGTCCGGGCCGCAGCGCGCCTTGAGGTCGACCAACGGCTGCCGGATCCCGCCGAGCTCGTCCTTCACCTGCGGATTGGCATCGAGGTACTGCCGAATCTGATCGGGCAGGGTGTCCCGTGGCGAACCCTCAAGGCCGGTGAAGAAGGCGTTGACCTCAGGATGGGTGAACAGGTAGGCCGAGGTCGCGGCGGATACGCCCGCAGACACCCCGGCCAGGTCGGCGGCGGTGCAGTTCGGCGGGGCCGCGAAGGCCGCGGGTACCGGCCCCATGAGCGCGGCGCCGGCGACCGCACCGGCGCCGAGAACTCCACCTACACAGCGGCGGATAGCGAACATCATTTCCTGGGGACTCCTGACGTGACGGGGTTGCAAACCATCCTAGGACAGCGTTGCCGTGCCGTTACGCTGCTCGGACGGGGTCAGGCGGCACCGTCCCGACGGCCTCACCAAGGGTTGGCACCCGGGCCGCTGGGGTAGGCTCGCAGCACGCTAATCGGGGCAATCCGGAGTATGCGGGGAGTTCACCATCCAGCAGTTCATGATGCGTCTGAGCGGCAGCCTGCGCAGACACCGGTGGCTGGTTTTCCTCTGCTGGTTACTGGCGCTGGGGCCGTCGCTGTGGCTGGCGATGACCCAGTCGAGCCACCTCACCGGTGGCGGATTCGACGTGGCGGGATCACAGTCCCTGCGCGTCCAGTACCAACTCGAGGACCACTACCCGGACCAGGGCGCCTCTCCGCTGGCATTGGTCGCCGCGCCGCGCGCCGACGCCACCTACGACGACATGGCGGCTGCGGTCAGCCAACTCGAACAGGCCGCCCAGCAGGTCCCGGCCGTTGTGGTGGTGCCCAACCCGACCCAGCCGGCGCCGGCTCCGGACCGTCCCTACGTGGTGCCGCTGCGACTGGGGTTCGACAACACCGGTGCTGTCGACGTCGCCCGCCAGCTGCGCGCCAAGGTCGGCGTCGACGGTGACCGGCCGGGCCAGACCGATAACGGCCGGGTCCGGCTCTACGTCATCGGCCAGGGTGCCCTCGGCGCGGCCGCCCAGACCAGCACCAAGCAGGACATCGCCGCCGCGGAGCGATGGAACCTACCGATCGTCCTGATGATCCTGGTCGCGGTGTTCGGCTCACTGGCCGCCGCCGCGATCCCGCTGGCCCTGGGCATCTGCACCGTCGCGGTGACCATGGGCGTGGTCTACCTGCTGTCGATGCTGACCACCATGTCGGTGTTCGTCACCACGACCGTGTCGATGTTCGGCATCGCCCTGGCGGTCGATTACTCGCTGTTCATCCTGATGCGTTTCCGCGAGGAACTGCGGGCCGGGCGGGACCCCGCCCAGGCCGCCGACGCCGCGATGGCCACCTCGGGCCTGGCCGTGGTGTTGTCCGGGCTGACCGTGATCGCCTCCCTGACCGGGATCTACCTGATCGGAACCCCGGTGCTGCAGTCGATGGCCACCGGCGCGATTCTCGCGGTGGCGTTCGCGGTCCTCACCTCGACAACCCTGATACCGGCGGTGCTGGCGGTCTTCGGCCGCGCGGCAGCCCGCCGTTCACCGCTGCTGCACTGGTCGCGTCGACCGGAGTCCACCCAGTCGCGGTTCTGGACCCGCTGGGTCGGCGCGGTGATGCGCAGGCCCTGGGCCTCGGCACTGTCGGCTACCGGGTTCCTGTTGCTCCTGGCCGCGCCGGCGTTCGCGATGGTGCTCGGCAACAGCATGCAACGGCAGTTCCCGGCCTCCCACGAAATCCGCGGCGGGGTGGCGGCGGCCGCCGAGGCACTGGGCCCCGGCGCCCTGGGGCCGGTCCGCATCCTGGTCACCTTCCCGGACGCCACTGCGGAGGTCGGCGCCTCCGACCCGCGGAACGTACCCGTGCTGGACGCCGTCAGCCGGCTGACCGGCCAGGCGGTCAATATCGTGTCGGTTTCACCGCCGGTTTTCGCCGACGACAACCGCAGTGCGCTGCTGTCGGCGGTGCTCGCGGTCGATCCCGAGGAATTGCGGGCCCGGGACACCATCGACTGGTTGCGCGCCACCCTGCCGACGCTGCCCGAACTCACCGCCGCCGACGGATCGGCGGCGGCCGATGTCCAGATCGACGTCGGCGGACCGACCGCTCTGATCAAGGATTTCGACGACCGGGTGGCCCAGACCCAGCTGCTGGTATTCGCGTTCGTCTCGGTGATCGCATTCGTGATGCTGCTGATCTCGATCCGATCGGTCGTGCTGGCGCTCAAGGGTGTGCTGATGACCGTGCTGTCGGTCGCGGCCGCCTACGGCAGCCTGGTGGTGGTGTTCCAGTGGGGGTGGCTGGAAGGGCTCGGCTTCGAGCCGATCTCCTCGATCGACAGCACCATCCCCCCGCTGGTGCTGGCGATGACCTTCGGTTTGTCGATGGATTACGAGATCTTCCTGCTGACCCGGATCCGCGAGCGCTACCTGCAGTCCGGAGACACCCGCGACGCGGTCGCCTACGGGGTGGCCACCAGCGCCCGCACCATCACCAGCGCGGCCCTGATCATGATCACGGTGTTCATCGGATTCGCGTTCGCGGGTATGCCGCTGGTCGCCCAGTTGGGGGTGGCCTGCGCGGTGGCGATTGCCGTGGACGCCACGGTGGTCCGGATGGTGCTGGTGCCGTCGCTGATGGCGATGTTCGACCGGTGGAACTGGTGGCTGCCCGACTGGCTCGCCAAGATTCTGCCCTCGGTCGACTTCGACAAGCCGCTGCCCAAGCTCGACGTGGGCGACCTGGTGGTCATCCCCGACGACATCTCGTCGATCGCACCGCCCGCCGCGGATCTGCGCACGGTGGTACGCAACGCCGCTCGACTCAAGGAACTGGCGCCGGACGCCGTCAGCGTTGCCGACCCGCTGGCTTTCAGTGGGTGCGCGGGTGCGGTCCGGGGCGGCGACGGCGCGCAGGCGCCGCTGCGACTGGGCGACAACCCGGGCGGCACCGGAGACCGACTACGCGGGCGGGGTGGCCGGGGCGTCCATTCGGCGACCCTGCGACCGGTTCATCCGGTGACGATGTGGCGGGGCCGATTGGCGGTGGCGTTGGACGCCCTGGAGACCGACACCCCGGTCCAGCGCCGCAGTCCGGTCGAGACCACCAACGTGCAGTTGCCCACCGGTGACCGGCTGCAGATTCCAACCGCCGCCGAGACACTGCGGATGAAGAGTTGCCTGGTGCTGTGTCGGAACAGCCGCTCCGACTACGCCGAATTGGTGGACCTGGTCGAGGCGATGGACATCGACAACGCCGCCATGGTGCTGGCCGGGATCGACGGGTACTACAGTGCTGGGCGACCGGAGCGAAGCTGGATCGCGACGCAACTGGTCCGGCGACTGGCCGATCCGGTCGCGACCGACGGCGCCGAGGGCGACGGGTGGACCGGACCGGACGCGGCAGCGCAGTGGGACGACGTCCGGCGACGGTGCCTGGCGCTCGCGGTGGCGATCTTGGAGGAGGCGAGTTGACTCGCCAGTACGACGGCCCGATCGACGACCCGCCGGTCGAGTTCTGGCCGACGGCGTCGATCCGCGCCGCGTTGGAGTCCGGTGACATCGCGATCTGGCAGCGCATCGTCGTTGCCGTCAAACGCGATCCCTACGGACGCACCGCACGTCAGGTCGAAGAGGTTCTGGAGGTCGCCGCACCCTACGGCGTCTCCCGGGCGCTCACCGAGGTTTTGGCGCGGGCGCGTAACCACCTGCAGGCCAACGAACGGGCAGAGGCTGCCAGACATGTCCGATTACTGCTGGAGCGGTCCGGTCTGACCGAACCGGAGTTCGCCTCCCGGATCGGCGTGAACAGCGACGATCTGGCCGCCTACCTCGATGCGACGATCAGCCCGCCCGCCTCGTTGATGATCCGGATGCGCCGGCTGTCGGACAGGTTCGCCAAGATGCGCGCCCTGCGCACCCAGGAACAGACGCGCGACGGAGCCGACGATGAGTACCCCGAACCCGACTCCCGCTGACCTGCAGGAGATCCTGCGCGACACCCGAACCGTCGCGGTCGTCGGCGCCTCGGACAACCCGAACCGGCCCAGCAACGACGTATTCGGCTACCTGCGGCGACACAGCCACTATGAGCTCTTCCCGGTCAACCCGACCATCACCGCTGTCGACGGCATCGCGGCATACCCGCGGCTGGCGGATCTTCCGGTGGTCCCCGACATGGTCGACGTCTTCCGCCGGTACGAGGAACTGCCGGCGGTTCTCGACGAGATCCTCGCCCTGCCCGCACACCCGAGATATCTGTGGCTACAGCAGGGCCTGCGGCACGAGCAGGTCGCCGAACGGGCACGGGCGGCCGGGATGACGGTCGTCATGGACCGATGTCTGAAAGTGGACTACGCCCGCCTCAGCGCGTGCTGACAGGCGACACGTCGACGACCTTCCAGGCGCCGTCGAGCTTGGACAGCGCCACCCGCAGCGCCAGCACCGCGCTGCCCGGCTGCTGACCGGGCGCGGCCTGGGTGCCGCGCATGAACACCGTCACACTGGCCGCCGTCCGGCCGAGCACTTCCAGGCCGGCCGAGATGGTCTGCGCCTTCGCGGTCACCTTGCGCTTGGCCAGATCTGCTGTGGCGGGACCGAATTGGGCCTTGAACGCCTCCGCACTCTCCGGGGCCATCATGGACGTGACCCGGTCGATCGACGAGGACGGGTCATTCGGGCTGAACGTCGCGGTGGCCTCGGAGACCTCCGATGCAATCCGGACCACCTCGCCGGAATCGCGGGTGAACATCCGGTCCGACAGGGTCCACTGGGTGTACCCCACGGCCACGGCGGCGGCCAGCACCACCGCAGTGAGTCCGACGACCCCCAGCCGCAGACCGGGAGCGTCGTCATCGGTGCCCACGGTGACCGAGTCCCGCCGGTAGCCGACGACATTGACGATGACGGCCTGCACGATGAGCAGGCACAGCACCGAACACACCGACACCCACCACAACGGCCAGCTGAGCATCACGCCGATCGCCAACAGCCCCGCGATGGCGGCCAGCGGCGCGGCCACGTCGAAGGCCAGCACCCGGAAGCGGTTCCTCACCGCAACGACTCCAGCCGGGAGATCATCACTGTGCCCTCGACCTCGGAGACGCCGAGCCGCAGATTCCACCGGACGGTGGTCGGTTCGTTGCCGGCGTTCTCGCTGACCGATGTCGCGACGACCAGCACGGTGTCGGTACGGGCGGACAGATCGGGGGGCAGGGCGGCCGGGGTGGCCGGGCGTTGACCGGGCTCGGTGTCGAGGTCGTTGTGCAACTCCTCGATCGACACCGACTCGACCTGCCCGGTGGTCCGGGACCGTAACGACTTGACCACGTCGCGGTACGGGGCGATCGCGGCCTCGAAGCCGGAGTTGAGTTCGCCGACGGTGCCGTCGCGCAGCTGGGCCATGCTGGCTTCGACGTTGTCGGCGCTCATGTTGATCAGCACGCCGGTCCAGTCCGCAGCGGCCTGCATCGCCCGGGCCTGGTGGGCGCGCCCGCTCTCGGCGGTGCGATGACCCGACCACAGCACCGCGATCACGGCGACCGCGGCCACCGCCAGCACCGCCAGGATGGCCGAGGCGATGCCGAACCCGGACAGCACGCCGGGGCGCTGCGCGCTCGCACCGGCCGGGCGGTCGTCGGCGCGTGGGTCGTCGGGTACCGCCACCTGTTCAGCCTCGGACATGCAGGCGAGGCTACCGGGCTTGGAATTCCCGACGCCGAGGATGGTAAGGATGGTGTCGTGACACTAGACACTCGACGGTCCGGGATCGACCTGACGCACTGCGATTCCTCGGTCCGCCCGCAGGACGACCTGTTCGGCCATGTCAACGGCCGCTGGCTGGCCCAGTACGAGATGCCCGCCGACCGGGCCACCGACGGCG
>JBFYOR010000155.1:0-3733 GCA_041303695.1 Mycobacterium sp.
ATGGTCGACCACTGGCTCGACGCCATCGGCGACAAGAACCCGATCTATGTCGATGAAGCGGCCGCCCGGGCCGCCGGTCATCCGGGCATCGTCGCGCCGCCGGCGATGATCCAGGTCTGGACCATGGCGGGTCTTGGCGGAGTTCGCGCTGACGACGACCCGCTGGGCAGGATCCTCGGACTCTTCGATGAGGCCGGCTACGTCGGTGTCGTTGCCACCAACTGCGAGCAGACCTACCACCGCTACCTGCGTCCCGGTGAACAGGTCAGCGTCACCGCCGAGTTGACCGATGTCGTCGGCCCCAAACAGACCGCGTTGGGCGAGGGGTTCTTCATCACCCAGAAGATCACCTGGCAGGTGGGCGATGAGGACGTCGCCGACATGATGTGGCGCATCATGAAGTTCCGGCCCCGCGATCAGGACGCACCGGCCGCGGCGGCGGTGCCTGACGACCTCGACCCGGAGTTGATGATCCGGCCCGCGGCGTCGAAGGACACCCAGTTCTTCTGGGACGGCATCAACGCCCACGAACTACGCATCCAGCGGCGCCCGGACGGCACCTTGCAGCACCCGCCGGTGCCGGCGATCTGGGCTGACAAAGAGGCGCCGGTCGACTACACGGTCGCCAGCGGACGAGGCGCCGTGTTCAGTTTCGTGGTTCACCACGCCCCCCGGGTGCCGGGACGCACCCTGCCCTTTGTGATCGCGCTTGTCGAACTGGAAGAAGGTGTCCGGATGCTGGGTGAGCTCCGCAACGTCGACCCTGCCGCCGTCGAGATCGGAATGCCGGTCAGCGCAACGTATATCGACTTTCCCGCCGGAGAGGGCGGGCCGGCCTGGACTCTCCACGCGTGGGAGCCTTCGTCGTGACCGCACCGACGGCTGAGGTCGGCACGAAGCTGCCGGAGTTGTCCCTGTACGGCGACCCGACGTTCATCGTGTCCACCGCCATTGCCACCCGCGACTATCAGGACGTTCACCACGACCGGGACAAGGCCCAGGCCAAGGGTTCCAAGGACATCTTCGTCAACATCCTCACCGACACCGGACTGGTTCAGCGCTACATCACCGACTGGGCCGGGCCGACGGCGGTCATCAGGAGCATTGGTCTGCGACTCGGGGTGCCGTGGTACGCCTACGACACCGTCATCTTCAAAGGTGAGGTCACCGCGGTTGACGAGGGCGTCGCCACGGTCAAGGTCGTCGGCAGTAACAGCCTCGGCGACCATGTGATCGCCACCGCGAAGCTGACTCTGGGAGGTGCGTCCTGATGCCCGGCGAGCTTTCCGGCAAGGCCGCGATCGTCGGTATCGGCGCCACCGACTTCTCCAAGGATTCCGGGCGCAGCGAGCTGCGACTGGCCGCCGAAGCGGTGCAGGCCGCACTCGAAGACGCGGGACTGACGCCCGCGGACGTCGACGGCATGGTGACCTTCACCATGGACTCCAACACCGAGGTGGCCGTCGCCCGGGCGACCGGAATCGGCGAGCTGAAGTTCTTCTCCAAGATCCACCACGGGGGAGGGGCGGCGTGTGCCACCGTCCAGCAGGCGGCCATCGCGGTGGCCACCGGCGTCGCGGATTGTGTTGTGGCATATCGGGCTTTCAACGAACGCTCGGGAATGCGCTTCGGCCAGGTACAGATGCGGCTGATCCAGGGCGCAGACTCCACCAGTGTCGACAATTCCTACTCCTACCCACACGGGTTGACCACACCGGCCGCCCAGGTGGCGATGATCGCCCGCCGCTACATGCACCTGTCCGGGGCCACCAGCCGCGACTTCGGGGCCATCTCGGTGGCAGACCGGCGGCATGCCGCCACCAACCCCAACGCGTACTTCTACGGCAAGCCGATCACGATCGAGGAGCATCAGGCGTCCCGGTGGATCGCCGAGCCGCTACGGCTGCTGGACTGCTGCCAGGAGACCGACGGCGGGGTTGCCGTCGTGGTGATGTCGGCCGAACGTGCGCGTGATCTCCAACACCGCCCGGCGATCATCGAGGCTGCCGCCCAGGGCTCCAGTCCGGACCAGTATTCGATGGTGAGCTACTACCGGCCCGAGCTCGACGGGCTGCCGGAGATGGGTCTGGTGGGCCGGCAGCTGTGGGCCCAGTCCGGCCTGGCGCCCACCGACATCCAGACCGCGGTGCTGTACGACCACTTCACCCCGTTCACCCTGATTCAGTTGGAGGAGTTGGGATTCTGCGGCAAGGGTGAGGCCAAGGACTTCATCGCCGACGGCGCCATCGAGATCGGCGGCAGGCTGCCGATCAACACCCACGGTGGCCAGTTGGGCGAGGCATACATCCACGGCATGAACGGAATCGCCGAGGGTGTGCGGCAGTTGCGCGGCACATCGGTGAACCAGGTCGACGGCGTCGAGCACGTGCTCGTGACGGCCGGAACCGGGGTACCGACCTCCGGGCTGATCCTCGGCTGACGCCGCCGATGTCGGCGGCGGGCGCGGCTACCTGACGTCGGGAGTGATGACGACACCCACCGCGGCCTGGAGCCATGCCAGTATGCCGACGAAGCCCGCCGTGGTGGCGAGTCCCGCGGTGGCCGCGATCGGAAGACCGATGGCGTTGATCAGGCCCCCGATCACCTCGCCGTCGAACATCTGCTGGATTCCTTCCAGGAACACGGCGACGGCGTAGGCCGGTAGTACGGCCACAACGGCGTTGACGATGTCCGCGGTCGGCAGCAGCGCTTCATACAGTGAGGCAACCGAACCCGAGATCTGTTCGGCGACCGCCAGGACGACGTCCTGGACGGCGGCGATGAGACTGTTCGGTGTCGGCAGGGCGAACGACAGTGTCGGCAGGGAGATCGCCGCGATCTCCCGCGCGACCGATCCGCTCGGACCGAAGTCGGCGATGAAATCGCTGATCCCCTGCTGGACTCCGGCCACCAGCTTCTCGATAACCTCAAGCGGGCTGACGTCCGGGAACAGGCCGAACGGCACCAGCACGTTGGCATCGGGTTGGGTGCCCGAGGCGAACCCGTGGGCGGGATCGCCGTAGCCGAGGTCGACGATCACCTTCAGAACCGGCTGGATCAGGTCGGCGATCGGGTTGCCGATGAACGGAATGAACCGCAGTGGCTGCAGCAACGGCAGGTTCTCGGTCGGCATGAAGTAGTAGTTCTGCGTCGGCGAGGTAGTCGGTAGCGCGATCGCATCTTCGACCTCCTGCTTGGTCAGGCAGAAGCTCCTGCACGTCGGTCCGGGCGTGTATTCGGTGTGGACGTACGCGATCCCGAAGAGGGCGTTGACAACGGACACGAGATTCAGCGGATAGCGGGGAAAGTCCGCGAAGCCATCATATTCACGTGCGTAATTCGTTGTGGGATAGGCATCCTCGGGTGTCGGGCCGTAGAAGGGAATGCCCAGACTGGGCAGGTTCAAATCAGGGAAACGTGACAGGAAGCCCCCGTTGGGGTTCATCTCGTTGCCGACGTAGATGAAACTGATCGAGTCCTTGAGGTCGTCGGGAATCGCCGGCGGCGTCGGGTCATCGTTGTAGGGGGAGGTCGGGGAGATGTAACCGGCCTCCATCAGCGAACCGATGATTGCGCTCTGTGAGTAGCCGAACACCGTGGTCGTCGTTCCCGCCGGCAGCTGGCCGAGGGTGTCGGACAGGATCTTCATGCCCTGGTCCACCGAGGTGTTCAACGGCAGGCTCTTCACCCCGGTGATGGGGTACAGACCCTCGGGGGTGAAAACCACCTGGGG
>JBFYOR010000156.1:0-14745 GCA_041303695.1 Mycobacterium sp.
GGGCGGCAGGTGCGGAACCAGTACTTCACGGGGCACCGGGTTGGCGGCTTCGTCTGCGGGACCGCCCAATTCAGCTTCGGGCGGGCCGCCCAATTCAGCTCCGGGCGAGTCCACCGAAGCGGCCCTGGTCGAACAGTTCATCACCCAGTTCTACGGCGCTGAAGCTGAATTGGGCGGCCCGCCCGGAGCTGAATTGGGCGGCACCGCAGACGAAGCCGCCAACCCGGTGCCCCGTGAAGTACTGGTTCCGCACCTGCCGCCCAATGCCGACGAACTGTCTGCGTGGCTGTCCGGACTGCGCGGTTCCCGGGTGGCGTTGCGGGTTCCCCAGCGCGGAGACAAGCGTGCCCTGGCCGATACCGTGCACCGCAATGCGGTGGACGCACTGCATCAGCACAAGCTCAAGCGGGCCGGCGACTTCACCGCGAGATCGGCTGCGCTGCAGAATATTCAGGAGTCACTCGGCCTCGCCGACGCGCCGTTGCGGATCGAATGCGTCGATATCAGCCACGTTCAGGGCACCGACGTCGTCGGCTCACTGGTGGTCTTCGAGGACGGTTTGCCCCGCAAATCGGACTACCGCCACTTCGCCATCCGGGAAGCGGCCGGCGAGGGGCGTTCGGATGATGTCGCCTCGATCGCGGAGGTGACCCGCCGGCGGTTCGTGCGCCACGTCCAGGATGCCGGCCAGGTCGATGCGGACGGGTCCGGTGAGCGACCGCGCCGCTTCGCCTATCCGCCCAACCTGTACGTGGTGGATGGCGGTGCCCCACAGGTCAATGCGGCCAGCGCGGTTCTCGCCGAACTGGGGGTCACCGACGTTGCGGTGATCGGGCTGGCCAAGCGGTTGGAGGAGGTGTGGGTACCCGGTGACCCCGACCCGGTGATCCTGCCCCGTAACAGCGAGGGTCTGTATCTGCTGCAACGGGTTCGTGATGAGGCGCATCGCTTCGCGATCGCCTATCACCGCAGTAAGCGTTCCAAGCGGATGACGGCTTCGGCACTGGATTCGGTACGGGGGCTGGGCGAGTCCCGGCGTAAGGCCCTGGTCACGCATTTCGGGTCACTGGCCCGGCTTCGGCAGGCCAGCGTCGCGGAGATCACGGCCGTTCCCGGGATCGGTGCCACCACCGCGGCGGCCGTTCTCGAAGCGCTCGGCGGCGCAACGAATGAGTCCGGATCGGATGCACCGGCGGCTGTGGTGGACGATGATGCACGACAGACCTCATGACAGATCCCGCAATGACTGATCCGGCGACGACAGACCCGGCTAGTACAGATCCGGCGACGGCAGACCCCCGTCCGGCCGGTGAGCCGCGCATCGACCCCACCGACGGGGCATCGGAGATAGACGTGGTGCTGGTGACCGGATTGTCCGGTGCCGGCCGCGGCACGGCTGCGAAGGTGTTGGAGGACCTCGGCTGGTACGTCGCCGACAACCTGCCGCCCGAACTGATCGCCCGAATGGTCGACCTGGGCCTGGCCGCCGGGTCGCGTATCACCCAGTTGGCCGTGGTGATGGATGTCCGCTCCCGCGGTTTCACCGGTGATCTGGACGCGGTACGCCGGGATCTGGCAACCCGGCACATCACCCCGCGGGTGCTGTTCCTGGAGGCCTCCGACGAGATCCTGGTACGCCGGTACGAGAACAATCGCCGCAGCCATCCCTTGCAGGGAAACCAGACCCTGGCCGAGGGAATCGCCGCCGAACGGGTGATGCTGGCTCCGGTGCGGGCTTCGGCCGATCTGATCATCGACACCTCGACGCTTCCGGTGCCGGCGCTGCGGGCCAGCATCGAGAACGCCTTCGGTAACGAGACCATTGCGCAGATCAGCGTCACCGTCGAGTCCTTCGGGTTCAAATACGGCCTGCCGATGGATTCCGACATGGTGATGGATGTGCGGTTCCTGCCCAATCCGCACTGGGTCGACGAGCTGCGCCCGCAGACCGGCCAGTCACCCGCGGTGCGCGACTACGTGTTGGCTCAGCCCGGCGCAACCCAGTTCCTTCAGACCTACCATCAGCTGTTGATGTTGGTGGCAGACGGATACATCAGGGAGGGGAAGCGGTACATGACGGTGGCGATCGGATGCACCGGCGGCAAGCACCGCAGTGTCGCCATCGCCGAGGCGCTTGCCGCCCTGCTCGGCGATGACCGGCGTTTGACGGCGCGGGTTCTGCATCGCGACCTGGGGCGCGAATGAAGGCCCCCCGCATCGTCGCACTGGGCGGCGGACACGGCCTGTACGCAACGCTGTCGGCCGCCCGGCGGCTCACCCCGCACGTCACGGCGGTGGTGACCGTCGCCGACGACGGCGGATCATCGGGCCGGTTGCGTTCCGAGCTCGACGTTGTGCCGCCGGGTGATCTGCGAATGGCGTTGGCGGCCTTGGCATCCGATAGTCCGCACGGCCGGCTGTGGGCGACCATCATCCAACACAGATTCGGCGGTAGCGGTGCGCTGGCCGGGCACCCCATCGGGAATCTGCTGCTGGCGGGGCTCAACGAGGTGCTCGCCGATCCGGTCGCCGCGCTCGATGAACTGGGCCGGATTCTCGGGGTCAAGGGCCGGGTGCTGCCGATGTGCCCGATCGCGTTGCAGATCGAGGCCGACGTCGCCGGACTGGAATCCGATCCGCGGATCAGCCGGGTGATCCGCGGTCAGGTTGCGGTGGCCACCACACCGGGCAAGGTGCGCCGGGTGCGGTTGCTGCCCGGCGATCCGCCGGCGACGCGGCAGGCCGTCGACGCGGTCATGGGCGCGGACCTGGTGGTGCTGGGACCCGGATCGTGGTTCACCAGCGTCATCCCGCATGTACTGGTGCCGGGCCTGGTCGCCGCGCTCGAGTCGACCAAGGCCCGTCGGGCCGTGGTGCTGAACCTCGCCGCGGAACCGGGGGAAACAGCCGGGTTCTCAGCTGAGCGGCACCTGCATGTGTTGGCCCAGCACGCCCCGGGCTTCAGCGTCCATGACATTATCGTCGACGCGGCGCGTGTGCCATCACAGCGCGAGCGCGACCAACTTCGCCGCACGGCGACCCTGCTGGAGGCATCTGTGACATTTGCTGACGTGTCCCGGCCCGGCACACCTATGCACGACCCGGCAAAGCTGGCCGCGGCGCTGGACGGGGTGCTCGTGACCGGTATGGATTCCGCGACGACCGTCGTGCCCATCGCAGCCCCAAGACGGACCGAGAGGTAACGGCCTGTGGCTATGACAGCTGAGGTGAAGGATGAGCTCAGCCGCCTCAACGTCACCTCGGTGAGCGCGAGGCGGGCGGAGGTGGCGTCGCTGCTCCGGTTCGCCGGGGGACTGCACATCGTGTCCGGACGGGTGGTCGTCGAGGCCGAGGTGGACCTGGGTGGCATTGCCCGCCGGCTGCGCAAGGACATCTATGACCTCTACGGCTACAACGCCGTCGTTCATGTGCTCGCGGCAAGCGGGATCCGCAAGAACACCCGCTATGTGGTGCGGGTGGCCAAGGACGGTGAGGCGCTGGCCCGCCAGACCGGTCTGCTGGATGTTCGTGGCCGGCCGGTACGCGGTCTGCCCGCGCAGGTGGTCGGCGGAAACGTCGGCGACGCCGAAGCGGCCTGGCGCGGAGCATTCCTGGCCCACGGTTCGCTGACCGAGCCGGGCCGGTCCTCGGCGCTGGAGGTGAGCTGCCCGGGACCGGAGGCCGCGCTGGCCCTGGTCGGGGCGGCCCGTCGGCTCGGCGTCAGTGCCAAGGCCCGCGAGGTGCGTGGCATCGACCGCGTGGTGATCCGCGACGGTGAGGCCATCGGCGCCCTGCTGACCCGGATGGGAGCCCAGGACACCCGGTTGGTCTGGGAGGAGCGCCGGATGCGCCGCGAGGTTCGGGCCACCGCCAACCGGCTGGCCAACTTCGATGACGCCAACCTGCGCCGGTCGGCGCGCGCGGCGGTGGCCGCCGCCGCCCGGGTGGAACGTGCGCTGGAGATCCTGGGCGACACCGTGCCCGATCATCTGTCCGCGGCGGGGCGACTGCGGGTGGAACATCGCCAGGCCTCGCTGGAGGAACTGGGCCGGCTGGCCGAACCGGTGATGACCAAGGACGCCGTCGCCGGGCGTATCCGGCGGCTGCTGTCGATGGCCGACCGGAAGGCGAAGCAGGACGGCATCCCCGACACCGAGTCCGCGGTCACGCCGGACCTGCTCGACGACGACGACGCCTGAGTTCGCCGCTCGCGCCGAAAACTATTGGGCGTCAATCACTTCCCGCTGTGTGGCGCGCTCGTCAGCGGACAACGCCCACCGGATGCCGCCGACGACGACGCGGCCGGCCAGCCGAACCGCAGTTGCTTCCAGGGCGGGTAGCCAGGGTAACCGCAGCGGCAGTCTGGCCCACCCCGGCAACATCGACACACTCGTCGCGGCGAGCACCCCGTACGGGGCCCTGGCCAGTACCGGAAGCGGGGGAGTGACCAGTAGGAACCGGGCGGCCTCCCGCGCCGCCTCGCTGCTGCGCAGTTCGGGCCGGTAGGTCGCGAGGCGCTCGCGCAACTGCGCCTCGGTGCGCGGCGGGTCCGGGACACCGAGCGCGGCGGCCACCCGGGCGGTGTCGGCGACGTAGGCGTCGCGGCCGGCCTGGTCCAGGGGTTTGTCACCGTAACGCTGGTAGGCCAGCAGGAAGCTGTCGATCTCGGCGATGTGCACCCATTCCAGCAGGTGCGGATCGTCGGCCCGGTAGGGCCGGCCGTCGGGCGCGACCCCGTGCACCCGGCGGTGGATGCCCCGAACCTTGTCGACCGCCCGCTGCGCGTCACTTGCCGTCCCGAACGTGGTGACCGCCAGGAAGGTGCTGGTGCGCTGGAGTCGTCCCCACGGGTCGCCGCGGTAGTCGGAGTGCTCGGCGACCCCCGCCATGGCCAGTGGGTGCAGGGACTGCAGCAACAGTGCACGCAGGCCGCCGACGAACATCGACGCATCACCGTGCACCCGGCGGATCGGGCGGTCCTCGGCGAACCAGCGCGGTCCGGGGGTGTCGTGGATCCGGGCTCTGTTGCGAGGGCCCTCGGGTCCGGCGACCATGGCGAACAGCCCCTGACCCAGGCGTTCCCGCAGCGTCGCGAGGTCGATGTCCAGGGGTGAGGGCAGCGGCATCTCTCGACGGTACGCGGTTCACCAGGTTCGCCACACGCGGTACTGACACCGCCACTAGGCTGGCCGGTGGCATTGGCAGTACCAGGTCTTTGACAGACGCGAGGAGACACACGTGACGATCCGGGTTGGCGTTAACGGTTTCGGCCGCATCGGACGCAACTTCTACCGGGCACTGGCGGCGCAGCAGGCCGAGGGTAAGGCGCAGGACATCGAGATCGTGGCGGTCAACGATCTCACCGATATCGCCACCCTGGCCCACCTGCTGAAGTTCGACTCGATCCTGGGCAGGCTGCCCGAGGACGTCCAGGTGGAAGGCGACTCCATCGTGGTCGGCGGTAAGAAGGTCAAGGCGTTCGCCGTCAAGGACGGCCCCGCCGCACTGCCGTGGGGCGAGGCCGGCGTCGACGTGGTGGTGGAGTCCACCGGCCATTTCAACGATGCCAAGGCGCACGGCCACCTGAAGTCCGGCGTGAAGAAAGTGATCATCTCTGCACCTGCCTCCGATGAGGACATCACCATCGTGATGGGCGTCAACGACGACAAGTACGACGGCAGCCAGAACATCATCTCCAACGCTTCGTGCACCACGAACTGCCTTGGGCCGCTTGCCAAAGTGGTCAACGACGAGTTCGGCATCATTCGCGGCCTGATGACCACCATTCACGCCTACACCGGCGACCAGAACCTGCAGGACGGTCCCCACAAGGACCTGCGCCGGGCCCGGGCCGCCGCGGTGAACATCGTGCCCACCTCCACCGGTGCGGCCAAGGCCATCGGCCTGGTGCTGCCGGAGTTGAAGGGCAAGCTGGACGGTTACGCGCTGCGGGTGCCGATCCCGACCGGGTCGGTCACCGACCTCACCGTCGAGCTGAAGAAATCGGCCAGCGCCGCGGAGATCAACGCCGCACTCAAGGCCGCCGCGGAGGGGCCGATGAAGGGCATTCTGAAGTACTACGACGCCCCCATCGTCTCCAGCGATATCGTCACCGACCCGCACAGCTCGATCTTCGATTCCGGTCTGACCAAGGTCATCGACAACCAGGCCAAGGTGGTGTCCTGGTACGACAACGAGTGGGGCTACTCCAACCGCCTGGTCGACCTCGTCGGCCTGGTGGGCAAGTCCCTCTAGCGATCAGGAACCCAATGGCTGTCAAGAGTCTCGCCGACCTGCTCGCCGAGGGCGTCGAAGGCCGCGGCGTGCTGGTCCGCTGCGACCTCAACGTCCCGCTCGACGACACCGGGGCCGTCACCGACACCGGCCGCATCGACGCGTCGGCACCGACGCTCAAAGCCCTCTCGGATGCCGGGGCGAAGGTTGTGGTGACCGCCCACCTCGGCCGGCCCAAGGGCGGACCCGACCCGAAGTTCTCGCTGGCTCCGGTGGCGTCGGTGCTGGCCGAGCGGCTGGGCCGGCATGTCCAACTGGCCGGCGATGTGGTCGGCACCGACGCACTGGCCCGTGCCGAGGGTCTGACCGACGGGGACATCCTGCTGCTGGAGAACATCCGCTTCGATCCACGCGAGACCAGCAAGGACGACGCGGAGCGGCGGGCGCTGGCGGCGGCCCTGGTCGAACTCGTCGGTGATGACGGAGCGTTCGTATCCGACGGGTTCGGTGTGGTGCATCGCAAGCAGGCGTCGGTGTACGACGTGGCGGCCCTGCTGCCGCATTACGCCGGCACGCTGGTCGCAGCGGAGGTCAAGGTTCTCGAGCAGCTGGCCCACGCCGGCGAACGGCCCTACGCGGTGGTGCTGGGCGGATCGAAGGTGTCCGACAAGCTCGCCGTGATCGAGAATCTCGCCGGTAAGGCCGACAGTCTGATCATCGGCGGCGGTATGTGCTTCACCTTCCTTGCCGCCCAGGGCTCCCCGGTGGGGACGTCGCTGCTGCAGGAGGAGATGATCGACACCTGCCGGCGGCTGCTCGAGGAGTACGGCGACGTCATCCACCTGCCTGTCGACGTCGTCGTCGCGGCTGAGTTCGCCGCTGACTCCGCGCCGGACACCGTTGCCGCGGACAAGATCCCGGCCGACAAGATGGGGCTGGATATCGGCCCGGAATCGGTCAAGCGGTTCACCACGCTGCTGTCCAACGCGCGGACCATCTTCTGGAACGGCCCGATGGGCGTCTTCGAGTTTCCGGCCTTCGCCGCCGGCACCAAAGGCGTGGCCGAGGCGATCATCGGCGCCACGGCCAAGGGTGCCTTCAGCGTCGTCGGCGGTGGCGACTCCGCCGCAGCGGTGCGCCAACTCGGGCTTGCCGAGGACGGGTTCTCCCATATCTCCACCGGGGGCGGGGCGTCGCTGGAGTACCTCGAGGGTAAGACGCTTCCCGGTATCGAAATACTCACCTGAGGAGAACTGTGTCTCGTAAACCGCTGATCGCGGGCAACTGGAAGATGAACCTCAACCACTTCGAGGCCATCGCGCTGGTGCAGAAGATCGCCTTCGCGCTACCCGATAAGTACTTCGACAAGGTCGACGTCACCGTCATCCCGCCGTTCACCGATCTGCGCAGCGTTCAGACGCTGGTCGACGGCGACAAATTGCGGCTCACCTATGGCGCGCAGGATCTGTCGCAGCACGATTCCGGTGCCTACACGGGTGATATCAGCGGAGCGTTCCTGGCCAAGTTGGGCTGCTCGTACGTCGTGGTCGGCCATTCCGAACGGCGCACCTATCACCATGAGGACGACGCTCTGGTCGCGGCCAAGGCTGCCGCGGCATTCCGGCACGGACTGGTCCCGATTGTCTGCATCGGCGAGCATCTCGAGGTCCGCGAGGCCGGCAACCATGTCGAGCACAACCTGGCCCAGTTGCGCGGCTCGCTGGCAGGCCTGACCGACGAGCAGTTGGCTGATGTGGTGATCGCCTATGAGCCGGTCTGGGCGATCGGAACCGGCCGGGTGGCCAGCGCCGCCGATGCCCAGGAAGTGTGCGGCGCGATCCGCGCCGAGTTGGCGGAACTGGCGTCACCGAAGGTGGCCGACGGTGTCCGGGTGCTCTACGGGGGGTCGGTCAGCGCCAAGAACGTGGCCGAGATCGTGGCCCAGACCGATGTCGACGGGGCCCTGGTCGGCGGGGCGTCACTAGAGGGGGAGCAGTTCGCGATTCTGTCGGCGATCGCCGCCGGCGGGCCCCTGCCGTAACCCGGCCTCCGACCGGGTAGACTCCCGAGCATGGTTTTCACCCTGCAGATCCTGCTGGTGGTCACCAGTCTGCTCGTTGTGCTGCTGGTGCTGCTCCACCGGGCCAAAGGCGGCGGTCTGTCGACGCTGTTCGGCGGTGGCGTCCAGTCGAGCCTGTCCGGTTCCACCGTGGTCGAGAAGAACCTCGACCGCCTCACGCTGTTCGTGACCGGCATCTGGCTGGTGGCGATCGTCGGCGTCGCACTGCAAATCAAGTACTCCTGAGCCCCGCCCCGCCGTTTCAGGCGGTTGGTCGGTTTCCGCTTGGTTGACGGTAAACTCGCGCGGTGACCCTGCGAGAGCATGCGCCTGTCGGTGATGATCTACGCGCGGTGACCCCCCCTGCGGCCCAGTCGCAGTTGCGAGCCGATTCGATCCGGGCTGTGGCCGTTTTTGTGGTGTTCGCGGCTTTTGCGGCGCTGTCCTGGGAGTCCTTCGGTTCATTGGAAGGCTCATCCTTCTTCTATCCCGCGGCCGGTGTCACCGTCGCGGCCATGATCATCGGCCGACGCGGGTCATGGCCCTTGATCGCACTTGCCATCATCGCCGCGGAAGTCCTGGTCGACACCGTCTACGGAAGCCCACTGTGGGTGTCGGCCGGGTTTGCCATGGCCAACGTGGTGGAACCGGTGATCGGGGCCGCCCTGGTGCTGGCCTGGTGCGGCGGACGGCCCGATCTGCATGACCGCCGGCACTTCGCGGGCTTCATCGCGGGTGCCTGCGTCGTTGCGCCAGTCTTCGGCGCACTCCTCGGCGGAACAGTCACCGCGCTGCATTACCAGGCACCGTGGTTGGGCGGGACGGTGACCTGGTGGGCGGGTGATGCGCTCGGCGTCCTGGTGATGGCAACGCCGATCCTGCTGTGGAGCCAGTCATCGGTCGTACGCAGGCGCGCGTGGGAAATGGCGGGGGTGCTGGTCGTCACCGCCGCGTTGTCCATGTCCAGCATCTGGACCGTCGTCCCGCCAACGATTCTCATCCTGCCGGTGCTGGCCTGGGCCGCGTTCCGCCTCAACATGCTCGGCGCGGCGATCGCGGGCGCGGTGGCAGCCTTCATGGCGAACATCATGAACACCCGCGGCCACGGGTTGTTCGCCAGCGTGGGTGCATCGCAGGGAACTCAAGTGGCACTCACCCAGATCTACGTCGCGGTGATGGTGGTGGTCGCCCTGCTGATCGCCCAGGAGGCGGCCGCGCGGCAGAACGCCGTGCGCGAGCGCGAACTCGAGCGTCGGGAGCGGATGCGGTTGGAAACGCTCTCGCGGCTCGCCCGTCAACTCTCGGCCGCGCTGACCCCCGAGGAGATCGGCGACGCGCTGAAGGATCAGGTGCTCAACGAGGCCGGCGCCAGTGCGATCAGCCTCGGCCTGGTCAGTGCGGACCGCCGGAGGCTGAACTGGGTCGCCGCGTCCGGGTATCCGGCGGCGATGATGGCCGAGGCCGACAGTGGCGCCCCGCTGAGCGATCGGACCCTGGCCGTCGATGCGGTTCTCTCCGGCACGCCGATCACGATGCGCACCGGGGCGGAGTACGTCGCCGCTTACCCGCACCGCGCGCATCTGGTGCCGCTCAGCGGCGCCAAGGCGATCAGCGCCTGGCCGCTGGACGGTGGAGGGGAACCCATCGGTGTGTTGCAGCTGGTGTGGTCGCAGCCCCAGCCGTTCGATGAGGCCCAAATCGCCTACGTCTCGGCGGTGTCCACCATGGTCAGTCAGGCATTGGTCCGCGCGAAGGTCTATTCCGACGAGCATGCCCGCGCGGCCGTCCTGCATTCGGTGGCTCAACCGGTCGCCCACGTCGACACCGTCGGGCTTCAATACAGCGCACTGTACGAGCCGGCAGATACCGCTCGAGGACTCGGCGGCGACTGGTACGCCGTGATGGCACTCCCGGACGGCCGCACCTATCTGGCAGTCGGCGACGTCATCGGTCACGGGTTGCTGTCCGTCGAGGATATGGCCCAGTTACGCAGTGCCGGAAACGCATACGCCCATCTCGGCCTGTCCGCCGGACAGATTCTCACCGAATTGAACCGGTATGCCGCGCACCAGATAGGCGGGGAGTTCGCGACGACCCTGGTCGCCATCTTCGATCCCCGGAACAGCATGCTGTCCTACAGCTCGGCCGGTCACCTGCCGGCCCTGCTGCGCCGCTGCCGGAACGGTGAGGTGGTCCGGCTGGCCGACGCCTCGGGGCCGCTGCTGGGGCCGTTCGAGGACGCCTCCTATACCCAGGGCACCGTCGCCGTCGACCCCGGCGACGTCCTGATGATGTACACCGACGGTCTGGTTGAGCACTACGGCGAGGATGTCAATGCCGGGATTGCGCATCTCGAGCACGTCATCGAAGCCTGGCCGCCGGAAGCTCTGCTGGACTGCGAGGCCCTGGCGCAGGACGTGTCGCCCGATTCGCACGATGACGACCTGTGCCTGCTCATCGTCCGGTTCGGGGCGGCGAATCACCCGGACTCCTCGTCGTCGAGCAGTTCCCTCGGACGGTGAACGCGATTGACCCGCGGCGCCCCGGTGCCGTCATCCCAGGCGATCCTGCCGTCTTCGGTGACTGAGGTCGCGTAGTGCCCGGCAGTGACCGCGGCATGGTCAGGCGGACAGCCGAAGTAGAGGTTGTCCGCGTCGGTGCCGCCGCCTGCATTCCAGGCGAGCGCGTGGTGGACCTCGGAGTGGTAGCCCGGTTCGAAGCAGTTCGGCTTGGTGCATCCGCCGTCGCGGGCATGGCAGATGATCCGGTGATCGGCCGTCGCGATGCGCCTGCTGCGCCCGAGGTAGAGCGGACGGTCGGAATGGTCCTCGAACACCGCCAGATAGTGGACTGAGTTGGCGGCGATCCGGATCAGGTCGCGCATGGGTAGCCGGCCGGTGCCGCCGGTGCGTGCCGGCGCGGGCATCGGCACGCTGGTATCGGCGGCCGCGCGGGCTGCCTGGTCGAGTTCAGTCAGCGTCGTGGTGACGATCACGGTCACCGGCAGTCCCCGGTGCTGTCCGAGTGCCCCGGACGCCATCGCCGCTGCGAGGCCGATCTTGATGCCGTCGTGGCAGCGTTGTTCCGGTGAGCGGGTGTCCCGCTCCGCCGGATCCGGACTGCCGTCACCGGCGGGCAGATGCCGGCCGGGCCGGATTGCCGCGGTGGCAGCCTCCACATAGGCGCGGGCTTCCGGATCCAGCCATCCGGAGAGCCGGCTCATACCGTCCGGCCCCTGCCTGCCCAATACCAGGCCGCGGCGTTTGGCCCGATCCTCATCGGTGAAATTGCCGTCGGGGTTGAGGCAGTCGGCGATCGTCGCGCCGATCGCGTCGACAAACTTGGCGTCCTGCTCCCTGGCGTGGCGCACCAAGGTCCGTTCGGCGGCCTCCCGGTCAGGACGCGACACCGCCGCGGGCAGGACATCGAGGGCGCGGCACACCGCCGCGATGTGGTCCTCGCCCACCTCGCCGGCCTGCACCGCGGCCGCCAACTCGGGCAGTTCCGGCGGCAGTGCCGGAGCGGTCATTGACCGCCGCGGCCGAATTCGCGCGGCCAGACGGAAGCGGCGGGTGATCTCGCCGCGGGTCAGGTGCAGTCGGGCGGCCAGCACGTCGCGCACCTTGACTCCGGCCGGCAGGCGGGGGTCGTCGGACCCGTCGAGGGGTGCGGCGATCTCGCCGAACATCCGGTAGGACAAACCGCGGCCGGTGCGCTGCTGCGTCTCGAGCCGCTCGGCGATCTCGATACGAAAGGCGTTGCCCGCCAGATCGGTACACGTCGAGCGCAGTCGGGCGTGCGCCGCATCGATGACAGCGAGGTCCGCACGCACCCGGGCGTGCACCGCCGCCGCGGTGAGCGGTTCGCCGACGTCGTTACTCATGAGATCAGGCTATCGAACATTTGTACGAATATCCGGTGTGATACCGCTGGTTGTGGATGAATGCGGGGTTGTGGACAAGCTGATCGCCGCCTCGCCCTGCGGTCGCCTGCCCGCGCACCGATACTTTGAGGCATGGCTGAGGTCTCCGAGGTGACGTTGGAACCGATCGGCGCGGTTCGCCGCACACAGGTCGGCAGGGAGGCCACCGAGCCGATGCGCGAGGACATCCGCCTGCTGGGCGCGATCCTCGGCGACACGGTTCGTGAGCAGAACGGCGAGGCGGTGTTCGACCTGGTCGAGCGGGCCCGGGTGGAATCCTTCCGGGTGCGGCGTTCGGAGATCGACCGGGTGGAACTCACCCGGATGTTCGACGGAATCGACATCCATCAGGCGATCCCGGTGATCCGCGCGTTCAGCCACTTCGCCCTGCTGGCCAACGTCGCCGAGGACATCCACCGCGAACGCCGCCGGTCAGTCCACGTCGCGGCAGGTGAGCCGGCGCCGGACAGCACGCTGGCGGCGACCTACCGCAAGCTCGACGCGGCCGGTCTGCACGCCGACACCGTCGCCGACGCATTGGCCGGTGCCCTGGTGTCGCCGGTCATCACCGCGCACCCGACCGAGACCCGGCGCCGAACCATCTTCGACACCCAGAACCACATCACCCGCCTGATGCGGCTGCGGTTGCACGGCCAGGACGAGACCGAAGACGGACGCGCCGTCGAGACAGAACTGCGCCGGCAGATCCTCACGCTCTGGCAGACGGCGTTGATCCGGTTGTCGCGGTTGAAGGTTGCCGACGAGATCGAATCCGGGCTGCGGTACTACCCGGCGGCGTTCTTCGAGGTCATCCCGAAGGTGAACGCCGCGGTGCGCGACGCGTTGCGCAGCCGCTGGCCGGATGTCGAGATTCTGGACCGCCCGATAGTGCGCCCCGGATCGTGGATCGGCGGCGACCGCGACGGCAACCCCAATGTCACCGCGGAGGTGGTGGCACTGGCCACCGGAAGTGCCGCGTACACCGCGCTGACGCACTACTTCGACGAGTTGCTGCTCCTCGAGCAGGAACTGTCGATGTCGGCGCGGCTGGTTCAGACCGACGCCGGACTCGCGGACCTGGCTGCCGCCTGCGCCGAACCGGTCCGTGCCGACGAGCCGTACCGCAGGGCGGTCCGGGTGGTGCGGGGCAGGCTGACGGCGACCGCCGCCGGCATCCTCGACCGGGAACCCGAACATGTGCTGGACCTCGGACTGCCGGCGTACCTGAACTCCCAGGAGTTGCTCGCCGACCTCGACGTCATCGGCACCTCGTTGCGGGCCCATGGCAGCGCACTGCTGGCCGACGACAGGCTGGCCAGGCTGCGGGACTCGGTCGATGCGTTCGGATTCCATCTGTGCAGCCTGGATATGCGGCAGAACTCCGAGACCCACGAGCAGGTGGTGGCCGAACTGTTGGCGTGGGCCGGCGTGCATTCCGACTACGCGTCGCTGCCCGAGGACCAGCGGGTCGAACTGCTGGTGACCGAGTTGTCCACCCGGCGCCCGCTGGTGCGCGACGGCGCCGAGCTGTCCCCGCTGGCCCGTAAGGAACTGGACATCGTCGACGCGGCGGCCCGCGCGGTCGCCACCCTCGGAAACGAAGCCGTGCCCACCTACATCATCTCGATGTGTCAATCGGTATCGGACATGCTCGAAGCCGCGCTTCTGCTCAAAGAGGCCGGGCTGCTTGATCTTTCCAGTGAAACGCCGCATGTCCCGGTGGGAATTGTCCCGCTGTTCGAGACCATCGACGACCTCCAGCGCGGATCGGCGATTCTGGAGGCGGCCCTTGCCGTCCCGCTCTACCGGGGGATGGTGGCAGCCCGAGGTGAGACGCAGGAGATCATGCTCGGGTATTCCGACTCCAACAAGGACGGCGGCTACCTGGCCGCCAACTGGGCGCTGTACCGGGCGGAATTGGACCTGGTGGAATCCGCGCGCAAAACCGGAATCCGGTTGCGGCTCTTCCACGGCCGCGGTGGGACGGTGGGCCGCGGCGGCGGACCGAGCTACGAGGCGATCCTGGCCCAGCCGCCGGGCGCGGTCAACGGCTCGCTGCGGCTCACCGAACAGGGTGAGGTGATCGCGGCCAAGTACGCCGAGCCCCGTATCGCCCACCGCAACCTGGAAAGCCTGGTGGCCGCCACCCTGGAGTCCACCCTGTTGGATGTCGAGGGCCTCGGCACCGACGCCGACCCGGCCTACCGGGTGCTTGACGACCTGGCCGCGCTGGCCCAACGCGCCTACTCCGAACTCGTACATGAGACACCGGGATTCGTCGAGTACTTCCAACAGTCCACACCCGTCAGCGAGATCGGTTCGCTCAATATCGGCAGTCGTCCGACAGCCCGCAAGCAGACCACGGCGATCACTGATCTGCGGGCCATTCCGTGGGTGCTGGCCTGGAGTCAGTCCCGGGTGATGCTGCCCGGGTGGTACGGCACCGGTACGGCGATCGAGAACTGGATCGGCCGCGGCGCAGACCAGGATCAGACCCGGGTGGACGTGTTGCGCGACCTGTACCGCAAGT
>JBFYOR010000157.1:0-3094 GCA_041303695.1 Mycobacterium sp.
GTGAGATAGAGGGTGATTCCGGCGGCCGCGGCGGCCGCGGTCACCTCCTCGTCTCGTACCGAACCGCCCGGGTGCACGACGGCCCGCACCCCGGCCGAGGTCAGCACTTCCAGCCCGTCCGGGAACGGGAAGAACGCATCCGAGGCGGCCACCGCACCGCCGACCCGGTCGCCGCCGCGTTCGACGGCCAACTTCGCGGCGTCCACCCGGTTCACCTGGCCCATCCCGACGCCCACCGTCGCGCCGTCGGCCGCGATGACGATCGCGTTGGATTTGACCGCGCGGCAGGTGCGCCAGGCGAACGCCAGGTCGGCCAACGTGGCGTCATCGGCGGGAGCACCGGCGGCCAGCGTCCAGTTGGCCGGGTCATCGCCCGGGGCGTCCAGACCGTCGCGTTCTTGCATGAGCAGTCCGCCGGCGATCTGGCGGATCTCCACCCCCTCGATCGCGGGTTCGGCCGCGACCAGCACCCGGATGTTCTTCTTGCGGGCCAGGATCTCCACCGCCCCCTCCTCGTAGGCCGGCGCGACGATCACTTCGGTGAAGATCTCCGAGACCCGTTCGGCCATCTCCCTGGTGACCTCGGTATTGGTCGCGATCACCCCGCCGAAGGCACTGAGCGGATCGCACTCGTGGGCCTTGCGATGGGCATCGGCCACCGAGGCGCGTGAAATCGCGATACCGCACGGGTTGGCGTGCTTGATGATCGCCACGCAGATCTCCTCGTGGTCGAACGCCGCCCGCCACGCCGCATCCGCATCGGTGAAGTTGTTGTAGCTCATCTCTTTTCCGTGCAGCTGCAGGGCTTGGGCCAGTCCGGGCCAGCCGGCATCATCGCTATAGAGGGCGGCCCGCTGATGCGGGTTCTCGCCATAACGCAGCACCGAGGTGCGCCGCCAGTTGCGGCCCAGCCACGGGGGCAGCTCCGCAGGCGCCCCACCTTCGTCGTCACCCTGTTCCGGTGCCAGGGTGGAGCCCATCCAATTCGCCACCGCGATGTCGTACTCAGCGGTGTGACGGAACGCCAACGACGCCAGTTTCTTCCGGTCCTCCAGCGTGAACCCGCCGGACCGGACGGCGGCCAGCACGCCGTCGTAGCCCAGCGGTTCGACGACCACCGCGACGCTGGCGTGATTCTTGGCCGCCGCCCGCACCATCGAGGGCCCGCCGATGTCGATCTGCTCGACGCACTCGTCGATCTCGGCCCCCGAATCCACCGTCTCACTGAACGGGTACAGGTTGACCACCACGAGGTCGAAGGGCTCGATCTTCAGCTTCTCCAGCGCCGCGAGGTGCTCGGGGTTGCGGGTATCGGCCAGAAGTCCGGCATGGATATGCGGATGCAGGGTTTTCACCCGGCCGTCGAGGACCTCCGGAAAGCCTGTGACGAACTCCACCGGAGTCACCGGAATGCCCTTGTCCGCAATAGTTTTCGCCGTCGATCCGGTGGAGACGATGTCAACGCCGGCATCGTAGAGACCCTGCGCGAGCGGAATCAATCCACTCTTGTCGTACACGCTGATCAAGGCCCGCCGGACCGCCTTCTTCCGAAGTGTCTGCGCCGTCATGCTTGCACCATTCCCAGGGTCGCCTTTCTGCCACTCCATGTCACGCCGCGCTCAGCGAGTGCGGCCAGCACGTCCACCAGTAGTCGCCGCTCGACGACTTTGATGCGTTCGTGCAGTGTCTCTTCGGTGTCGTCGTCGTGCACCGCGACGGCCTGCTGGGCCAGGATCGGCCCGGTATCCATCCCGGCGTCGACCAGGTGGACGGTACAACCGGTGACCTTGACCCCGTAATCCAGCGCGTCGGGCACCCCGTGCGCGCCCGGGAACGACGGCAGCAATGCGGGGTGGGTGTTGACAACCCGGCCGGGGAATCTGGAAAGAAACTCCGGCCCAAGGATTTTCATGAAGCCGGCCGACACGATGAGGTCGGGGGCGTGCTCGGCGGTCGCGGCGGTCATGGCAGCGTCCCAGGCCTGGCGGTCCGGGTGGTCGCCGAGTCGCACGCGATAGGACGCGATTCCGGCGTCGGCCGCGATCTGCGCTGCCCGGCAGTCCCGGTCGACCCCGACGGCGACGACCCGGGCCGGGTAGTCCCCGGCCGCGGCGTCCAGCAGCGACTGCAGCAGCGACCCGGTACCGGAGGCCAACACCACCAGGCGGGCCGGCGCGCTGGGCGGCACGCGGATCGGTTCGGGCACGGCGATGAGCCTAACCGGGCCTGCTTCCCGGCGGCGGCCTACCCGGAGCCCGCGGGCGGTGCTGACCCGTCGGTTTCGATATCGGCGTCGACGAACATCAGGTCCTCGAGGTCCTCGACGTCCGGCGCCGGTTTCACCGGGGGCGGCGGTGGCGCGGGCTCGCGGTCCGGCTCGGGATCCGGCTCGGGTTCGGGCCCCAGGTCCGCCGGGGTCGGATCGATGGCGCGGTCAGCGTCGAATCCCTCGAACGCCTCGAATTCCTCGGGATCTTCGCTCGCCGGTGCGCCCTCGAGGCCCGGATCCGGGTCCTGCTCCCCCGGAACCGCCGGAACGGGCCGCGGCACCGGAACGGGCCGGCGGCTGATCCCGCCGGCCATCACCACCGTCACCGCCCCGATCACGAAGAACCAGAAGAACACCCCGGGTGCGAAGGTGGCCTGATCGACGCCGACGTGGCCGAAGTTGCCCAACTGGCCGCTGCCGGCCAGCGCCAGCAGTGCCAGGCCCACCGCGGCCAGCAGCGAGGCCACCGCCAGCTTGGCGAACGCCAGCGGAAGCGGCAGCGGCCTGCGCGCGCACTGCTGGCCGATGGCCACCCCCGCGGCGGCGCCGATGATCAGCAGCGCCACCCACACCGGCCCCAGCGGAGGTGTAGGAACGGCGGCCAAGATCGGCAGCGCCGGGATGTCGCCGCCGAAAACCGTGAACGAACTGAATGTCGCGAACCCGATATGGGCGCTGGAACCCCCCGCCACCGCGGCGGCGCCCAGCACGACATTGGGCAGATATAGCAGCGACAGCAGGCTGAGGCTGAGTTGGCCGAAGAACGAGTCGGTGATGCCGAAGAGCTCGTGCATGGTCCCCCAGTGCACAACCAGCGACGCCGCG
>JBFYOR010000158.1:0-4294 GCA_041303695.1 Mycobacterium sp.
AGCGGGAAGTCAACCGGCTCGCCGCGTTCGTAGCTGCTGTCGAAGACGCTCCCGTCGCGTCCATTGACACCCATGTAGCAGACCGACACCGTTGCATCGGGAGCCACCACCGGACCGTCACCGGCCGTCAGTGTCTTGACCTGGGTCTCCGAAACGCTGAACGGTGCCTCCACCGTGACCACCGGTGCGGCCGTATCGGTCGATCCGGTCACCGCGACACTGCCGGTGGCGCCCGGCAACGTCCACTGCGGGGTGCCACTGCTGGCCGGCGCGGCCGTCGGGCAGCCGTCGGTCGCGGACTTGGCGACAGAGGATGCGACCGACGGCGCGTCCGCCGTGGTGTCGGTCTTGGTGCTGCATCCGCCGAGCGTCACGGCGAGCGTCGCGGCGCAGGCCACGAGAACGATGGAGGAGGGTTTGCGGGAGAAGTTCACGGCCGCCACGCTACCGGCTGTGTGCCCGGTATTCGCCGCTGGGGCGGGGAGTTCAGGCTTCCAGCCTGGACCGGATATCGGCGAGGCGCTGCCGGAGTTCAGATTCGTCGATGACGCCGCGGGCCAGCAACGAATGCGCCAGGGCCACCAGCTGGTTCTCGGGATACGGAAGGTCGGCATACCTGCTGGCCGACAGCACGTCCTCCTCGTCGCGGCGTTCTTTGAAGGTGAAGTGCAGCTTCTCGTCGGCGGCGCAGGTTCGGTCCAAGGCGTCGCACAGTCCGTCGAGGCTGGTCTTCCATGGCGGCAGCGGGTTCTCGACCCCGTACTTGGCTGCCATGACCGGCCAGGTCTGGTTGCGCTCGGCGATCTCTTCGAGCACCTCGACGCTGATTGACTCGACGTTCGGCAGATCCGACGGACCCTCTGCCGGCCCGCTCACTTCACGATCGGCCGGACGGCCGGGATCGACGCGGTGATGACGTTGGTGGTCACACCCGGCTTGGGCAGTGCGACGCCGATCAAGGAGTCGCGGGTGATGATCTCGACGAGTTGGTCCTCAGTCCAGCCCTCGGTACCTTCCGGGCGCATCGGCATCACCATGTAGCGGTGCTTCTGGTTGGAGTCGGCCACCCGCACCTCTACGTCTTCGGGCAGTTGGAGGCCGAACTCGGCAAGCACCGGCCGTGGCCAGCGCACGATCCGGCGCCGGTAGTTCGGGGTCCGGTACCACTCCGGGGAGTTACCCAGAATCGGTCGCGGATAGCAGGAGCACAGTGCGCAGACGATCACGTGATGCACCTCGGGGGTGTTCTCGAGGACCTTGAACGCATAGAAGTCGCTCGGTGTGCCGAAGCCGGTGGGGTCCAGCCAGTCCACGCCGACTTCCTTGCTGGCCGCCAGGGCGTCGGTCAGCACCAGCTTCTTGAACTCCGGGTCCACCCAGGCCTTGGCCACCAGTCGGGCAGCCGGTGTGGGGCCGATCTGCTCGCCGTACTCGGTCATCGCGCGATGCTGCTCCGCGGTGAACAGGCCCTTCTCGATGCACAATTCGCGCAGGGCGATCTCGAGGACCTCGAAGTCGGTGATCTCATCGACCATCGGCTTGACGGTGCGGACGTGATCGTGGTCATGATCGTGATCGCGTCCATGATCAGACATAGTGGAAGTGGTTTCCTTTCAACATGTTTCGATACCGGCCCGCTCAGCCGGCGGCTTGCAGCCAGCGCTCGGGGATCTCAGTCTGCAGGGTGTCGCCTTCGGGTCCGTAGTAGGTGTCCCAGAGGTCGGACTGCTTGAACCGCACGACGTAAAACCACTCGGGCTGGACATCCTCGCGTCCCCAGGTCTCGTCTTCTGGAGCCGGGCTCTCGTAGGCCACCTCGGCGATCACCCCTTCGGCGCCGCGGACATATTCCGGTGTGCGGGTGTAGAACATCGCGGGCAGTTCGCGCACCCTGACCCGGTCACCGACCGTGAACGCAGCCGCGGCGGCCTGCCCGGCATACATGGCCGGATCGCCCTTACCAAGGGCTTCGATGTGGGTGCCGTTGCGCTTGACTTTCGAGCCGTCGCCCTCGAATTTCGGCTCCGCCTCCGGCAGTCGACCCTGCAGGCCGCCGGCGTAGCGGGCCTGTACCTCGGCTAACCGATCAGTCAACTCGGCCCAGGTCACGTATTCCTTCGAGACGAGTGTCTTGCCCACCGCCCAGAGCCAGCGGGAGTAGTAGGGCAGGCCCAGATACATGGACAGGCCCATATCTACGTCGGCCAGCCGACGCCGCTCCTCGGAGACCCAGATGCCGGTCCAGCCAAGGACCTCGCAGAGCACGTAGGTCATCATCTCCCACTGCTCTTCCTCCTTGTCCAGGAAGGGTTCGGCGACGTTGAGTTGACCACCCTGGTCCTGGCTGCATTTCTGGTAGGCCCAGTAATGATCGGAGGTGACCATCTGCGGGGTCGGCCACTCCTGGACCTCTGGGAAGGTCGCCTTCAGTCGCGAGACCAGCGCCAGTTGCTTCTCCCGCTCCGCGGCAGTACCCATCGGACGTCCTTTCCTCGCAGCGACGTTGACCGGGATCGGGGGGAGTCGCGCAGCGGCATGTTGACGAACTTGAAGATTACATCCGGATTTGCAGACCGTCTTTGCGATAGAGCAAGGTGGGCGTCAAGCTTTTCCGTGGTTCCAGAACGGCGGCACGATACGGCCGCGCCGCGCCGCCATGATGAGCAGGATGACACCCGTCGCCGTGCACAGCAGGAAGGCGATGACCGATGATTCAACACCGAAGGCTCCGCCGGTCAGCAGCAACGGGCCGTCGATGATCGGCTTGACGAGGCCCGGGTCTGTATAGCCGCCCGAAACGGTGCCCGAAAAGATGCCCGATTGGGTGTAGTTCCAGGCGATGTGGAAGCCCATACTCATCCACAGCCGCCTGGTCAGCATGTAGGCGGCGGCAAGCATGATGCCGGCTTCGACACTGATGAAGATGGCGCCGAGTAGCGTCGAAGCCGGGTTCATCAGGTGAACAAGGCCGAACACCAACGATGACACGACGAGCGAGATCCAGCTGCCCAGCCACTCCTCGACGATGCGGAACAGCACGCCGCGGAACAACAGTTCTTCAAAGATGCCCGAGCTCAAGGGCAAGGCGATTGCCGGCAGCAGGTAGGACACGGGGTTGAGCCCCTCGACCTTGTAGATGTCGAAGGCCATGAGGATGAGGATGCAGGCGGTGTAGAGCCCGGCGCCGATGAGAAGGCCGATGCCGAGTTCCCGGCCCATGCCTGGCAGCGCCAGTTCGGTGACCGGCCGGCGCTCGATCAGGCGGACGAGAGCGGTGTAGACGGCAAAGCCCACCGCCGCCCAGCCGATCACGACAGCTATCTGAAGCAGCGGATTGCCCGCCGTTTCCCCGATGAAGTTGTTGCTGTAGCCCAACATGTAGAACATCACGGTGCCGAACACGACGAGGCGCAGCAGCGGGAACTGCGCGATACGCAGCCACATCGGCTTTCGGGTCGTCACGTCCTTCAAAGTCGGGGCCGCACAGGGGGACTAGAGCTGACCCAGCGGTCGGCACACATTGGACAACGGGTTCCAGTACTCGCCGGGCGCACAGTCGGCCGCCGGACGCGGCGTCTGACAGGTATTGGTGATCGGATCCCAGAATTGTCCGTTGGCGCAATTCAGCGGGTCTGCGGAACCGAAACCGGCACCCAACAACGACATGGCAGCGAGGGGAGCGGCGGCAAGAACGGCGATGGCCGGGCGGCGTAGACGATTTCGCATGAATCGATTCTGTCAGAGGGCGCGCTTTCCGGAACTCCTTCTTTTCCGTTGCGTGCGAAGGCGCGGCCAGTCAGCCGCGGGTGTGTCACCTGATGACCCAGTGGTAGCGAATGCTCGTCCACGCCGTGACACTGGCCGAAGTGCTCGTCGGCGGCGTGCGGATAGGGCAGGGCGCGTCGATGCGAGACGATCTCCACGCCGCCGGCATCCTGCTCGCGCCGCATGACGGCGACGAGTCGTTACGGCTCGCCGAACTTCGCGTGAGCACCGGACTGACGTTGCCGGACTGTTGCGTTCTCGATGTGGCGATCCACAACCGGGCGATGCTGGCAACATTCGATGACACCCTCCAGGACGCGGCGCGCAGGCGCGGCGTTGCCCTCGCGCGTTGATCAAAACAGCTGTTCACCGGGGGTGGGGGGCCTGATCCCGGTCGAATTGACATTACTTGACATAATGTGGCTTATCGGCACAATCTAATCGTGCAGGTAGTTCGGGGATGTCGCCTCGCGCCTTCGCTAATGGCCGCGAAGGTCGGTCGGACAATCGCCCCCGGAAAGTCGGCCAC
>JBFYOR010000159.1:0-2634 GCA_041303695.1 Mycobacterium sp.
GCCCGATGCGTACCTTCGCGATCGAGACGGCCGAACTGGTCAGTGCGGACCCCGTCGACAGCCTGGACTGGGATTGACCGCCATCCCGGTTCACCCCCAGCGGGCGATGACCTCGTCGACCGGCCTGCCCGCGCCGAGTGCCGCCATCATCAGCACCCGGGCCTGGCTGGCCCGCAGCCGCGGCACCAGGACGGCGCCGGCCTCCAGCAGGTCGTGCCCGGGGCCGTAGGCGGCATGGGTGCCCCCGTTGGGAACCCGGGTGGTGACCGCGACGGCCACGCCGCGGCGGCTGGCCCGTGCCACCGCGGCGACCATCGCCGTTCCGGCGTTACCGGACCCCATCGCCTCGATGACCAGACCGCGGGCGCCCGCCGCGGTGAACGCGTCGACCGCCGTGCCGTCCGCCCCCGGGTACGCATTGGCGATGTCGACCCTGGGTGTTGACTCGACCCGGCCCAGGTACGGCCGCGGTTTGGTGTGCTCTACGCCGAAGATGCCGCCGGCAATCGACCCGACGGGGCTGCCGCCGAACACCGCGGAGCCGCCCAGCTTCGTGGTGCCCGACGGGGCCAGGACCACGCCCCCGAAACTGATCAGAACCCCCAGGTCGCGGGCCTGCGGACTAGCGGCCACCGCGCACGCATCGCGCAGATTGGCCGGACCGTCGGCACCCGGATCGTCGGCGGCCCGGGCCGCCCCGGTCAGCACGACCGGAACCTGACCGCCGTAGCCCAGGTCGAGCCACAGCGCGGTTTCCTCCATCGAGTCGGTGCCGTGCGTGACGATCACACCGTCGGCGCCGCCGTCGGCCGCTTCGGCCACGGCCGCGGCGATGCGCAGCCAGTCCGCCGGAGTGAGCTGCGAGCTGTCGACGCTCATCAGGTCGATCACCGAAACGTCGGTGCCCAACTCGAGACCGGCGATCAGCTCTGCGCCTGAGCGGGCCGGCCGAAGCACTCCGTCCGGGCCGGCGGTTGTCGCGATGGTGCCACCGGTGGTGATCACGACCAGTCGGGGCATGCGGGCCATCATGCACTAGAAGAAATTGCACTAGGGAATGATGGTGGCGTGACCGACGAACCCGCACCCGCCGCGCAGGCTCCGCGGCGGCGGCTGCGGTTGTTGCTGTCGGTGGCGGCTGCGGTGCTCGTCCTGGACGTCGTGACCAAGGTGCTGGCCGTCAGGTTGCTGACGCCGGGCCAGCCGGTGTCGATCATCGGCGACACCGTGACCTGGACCCTGGTCCGTAACTCGGGCGCGGCGTTCTCGATGGCGACCGGCTACACCTGGGTGCTGACCCTGGTCGCGATCGGGGTGGTGGTGGGCATCATCTGGATGGGCCGCCGCCTGGTGTCGCCGTGGTGGGCGCTCGGGCTCGGCATGATCCTCGGCGGAGCGCTGGGGAACCTGGTCGACCGGTTCTTCCGCTCGCCCGGTCCGCTACGCGGTCACGTGGTCGACTTCCTGTCCATCGGGTGGTGGCCGGTGTTCAACGTCGCCGATCCCGCGGTGGTGGGTGGGGCGATCCTGCTGGTGGTGCTTTCGGTACTGGGCTACGAATTCGACAGTCCCGGCCGGCGCCCGGCCGATATCGAGTCGGCCTGATGACCGAACGGTCGATGCCCGTCCCGGAGGGGCTGGCCGGTATGCGGGTCGATGCCGGACTCGCGCGACTGCTCGGGTTGTCCCGGACCGCGGTGGCGACCGTCGCCGAGAACGGCGGGGTCCACCTGGACGGGATGCCGGCGGGCAAGTCGGACAAACTCGAGGCCGGCGCCTGGCTGACCGTCACGTTGCCGGAAGATCCTGCGCCGGTGGAGAACACACCGGTCGAGATCGAGGGGATGAGCATCCTCTACGCCGACGACGATATCGTCGCCGTCGACAAACCGCCCGGCGTCGCCGCACACGCAACGGTCGGCTGGCACGGCCCCACCGTGCTGGGCGGACTGGCCGCCGCCGGATTCCGGGTGAGCACCTCGGGCATCCACGAACGGCAGGGCATCGTCCAACGTCTCGACGTGGGCACCTCGGGCGTCATGGTGGTCGCGCTGTCCGAGCATGCGTACACCGTCTTGAAACGGGCGTTCAAACAACGCACCGTCGACAAGCGCTATCACGCTGTGGTGCAAGGACATCCGGACCCATCCAGTGGGACCATCGACGCCCCGATCGGTCGGCATCGCGGCAACGCCTGGAAGTTCGCGGTCACCGAGAACGGCCGGCCCAGCATCACCCACTACGACACGCTGGAGATGTTCCGGGCCGCCAGCCTGCTCGACATCCACCTGGAAACCGGCCGTACCCACCAGATCCGGGTGCACTTCGCGGCACTGCACCACCCCTGCGCCGGCGATCTGACCTACGGCGCCGATCCGGTACTGGCCCGACGGCTCGGCCTGGAGCGCCAGTGGCTGCACGCGCGCTCGTTGTCCTTCGCCCACCCGGCCGACGGCCGTCGCGTCGAGATCACCAGCCCGTATCCGGCTGACCTCCAGCACGCGTTGGACGTGCTGACCGCGGAATGACAGACACGGCCCCTTGACGACGGTCCGGCAGCGCGCCGGTGACGCCGGCGGCCTGCTCTTCGGTCTTGGCGCCTACGGTCTGTGGGGACTGTTCCCGGCGTTCTTC
>JBFYOR010000160.1:0-5626 GCA_041303695.1 Mycobacterium sp.
GATCGCGTCTCGGGTGGCGATCTGGGCGCACTCTCGGCGACGGGCTATTCGCCGGCGATGAACTCCTCGAGCTGTGCCCGGGCCACATCGTCGGGCAGCTGCTGCGGCGGGCTCTTCATCAGGTAGGCCGAGGCGGCGACCACCGGGCCGCCGATCCCGCGGTCCATGGCGATCTTGGCCGCGCGCACCGCGTCGATGATGACGCCGGCGGAGTTGGGCGAGTCCCACACCTCGAGCTTGTACTCCAGGTTCAGCGGAACGTCGCCGAAGGCACGGCCCTCCAGGCGGACGTAGGCCCACTTGCGGTCATCGAGCCAGCCGACATGGTCGGACGGACCGATGTGGACGTCCTTGGTGTTGAACTCCTTCTGCAGGTTGCTGGTCACGGCCTGCGTCTTGGAGATCTTCTTGGACTCCAGCCGTTCGCGCTCCAGCATGTTCAGGAAGTCCATGTTGCCGCCGACGTTGAGCTGCATGGTGCGGTCGAGTTGCACGCCGCGGTCCTCGAAAAGCTTGGCCATCACGCGGTGGGTGATGGTCGCGCCCACCTGGCTCTTGATGTCGTCGCCGATGATCGGAACGCCGGCGTCCTCAAACTTCTTGGCCCAGACCGGATCGGAGGCGATGAACACCGGCAGCGCGTTGACGAAGGCGACGCCGGCGTCGATCGCGCACTGAGCGTAGAACTTGTCGGCCTCCTCCGAACCCACCGGGAGGTAGGAGACCATCACGTCGACGTTGTTCTCCTTGAGAACCTTCACGACGTCGACCGGGTCCTCGTCGGAGAGGTCGATGGTGTCGGCGTAGTACTTGCCGATGCCGTCGAGGGTCGGACCGCGACGCACCGGGACGTTCATCGGCGGCACGTCGGCGATCTTGATGGTGTTGTTCTCGGAGGCGAAGATCGCCTCGGAGAGGTCGAAGCCCACCTTCTTGGCGTCCACGTCGAACGCGGTGACGAACTTGACGTCACGGACGTGGTACGGGCCGAGGGCGACGTGCATCAGGCCCGGCACAGTGGAGTTCTGGTCGGCATCCTTGTAGTACTCCACGCCCTGTACGAGCGAGGACGCGCAGTTACCGACGCCGACGATCGCGACGCGCACTTCGTTCGTCATGGGACGTTCTCCTTCATTACTTACTGGTGTTTTTCTTCAGCTTTGGACGGGGTCTTGTTCGGGGCGGCTTTGGGCTACCCGTTCTGCGGCGATGAGCTCGTTGAGCCATTTGACTTCGCGCTCGCTGGACTCCAGACCCAACTGGTGCAGTTGCCGGGTGTAGCGGTCCAGAGAGTTCGTTGCCCGCGAGACGGCTTGGCGAAGCCCCTCGCGGCGTTCCTCCACCTGACGGCGACGGCCTTCGAGGATGCGCATCCGCGCCTCGGCCGGCGTCCGGTTGAAGAAGGCCAGGTGAACACCGAAACCGTCGTCGGTGTAGTTCTGCGGTCCGGTGTCGGCGACCAGTTCGGCGAACCGCTGCCGGCCCTTGTCGGTGAGTTGATAGACGCGACGTGCCCGGCGTAGCACCGCGGTGCCTTCGGGTGCGGCGTCCTCGGCGATCAATCCGTCGGCCTGCATCCGGCGCAGCGCCGGATACAGCGAACCGTAGGAGAACGCGCGGAAGGCGCCCAACAGCCCGGTCAGCCGCTTGCGCAGTTCGTAACCGTGCATGGGGGACTCGAGGAGCAGTCCGAGAACGGCCAGTTCCAGCATCGAGTCACCACCTTCACATTATTCGCTCGCACTGTTCGTTACGGTGCAACGAGACGTGTAGCAATAGTATCGGCCCGATATATTCCGTGCCAAACCGGCAGCTAGAGACCCTGTGAAAGGTCGCGTCGGTGTCACGGCCGGACGTGTGGCGGTGTTACGGGTAGTTGATCCGCTTGACTGACCCGTCCGGGCCGAGCGTGATGTTCCCGCTACCGAAGTCGCTGGAGACATAGATCGAGATGGTCAGCGTTCCCGGCGCGGTGGGGTCGCTGCCCGGGTCGACGATCAGATAGCTGCTCTTGACCTCGTCGGCCTTGATGTTCAACGTCTCCGGTGCCCCGCGCAGCACGCCGACGATCGCCTTCAGGTCGAAGGCGCTGAGGTCCACCGCGGTGTCGTCGCTGCCCTTGGCGGAGGCCGAGGGGTCGTCGAACCCGCCGCGGTAGTAGTAGTTCAGTGTCCGACGGTCGTCGGACGGATCGGGCCGGTCCAGGGAGGCGTACTCCGGGTAGACGACCAATCGGTAGCCCAGGGTGTCGCCGAACTTCTGGCGCATCTGCTCGAACAGCCCGCTCAACCCGCCGAGGGAGTGCAGTTGTTTGGGCGGGGTCAGCACCACCGGCGCGATGCCGTCGGATTTGGCGCCGGGGTCGGTGGTGAAGCTCAGCGGCGAACTGCTGTTGCCGTAGAGGCCCCAGCCGATCCCGATCCCGAGCAGGACCAGGACCCCCATGGTCGCCAGCCGGATCGCGAGGGCGCCGCGTGGGCGCACCGCGCGGGGGGATCGAAGGGTCGGCAACTGCACCGGCGCGTTGGCGGTCTGCAGGTCGCCCACCAGCGACCGCAGCTCACCGAGGGTGGCGGCGTTGGTCGCGGCTTTCACCCGTTGCGCGTGTTCCGACATCGACAGCTGCCCCTCGGCCAGCGCGGTGTCGAGGATCTGACAGGTGTCGGTGCGGTCGCTGTCCTTGGCCCGGGTACTGGCCGTCTGACCGATCGCCACACAGTGATCGTAGGAGTTCTGCGGTCAGTCGCATATCGGCGACAAGAGTGCCGACGTACTCTGGTCACCGTGCGGTTGCAGCGACAGGTGGTGGACTACGCCCTGCGGCGGCGGTCCCTGCTGGCCGAGGTGTACTCCGGGCGGACCGGGGTGACCGAGGTCTGCGACGCCAATCCCTACCTGTTGCGCGCCGCGAAATTCCATGGAAAGCCAAGTTCGGTGATGTGCCCGATCTGCCGGAAAGAGCAGCTCACCCTGGTGTCGTGGGTGTTTGGCGACCATCTCGGCGCGGTGTCCGGGTCGGCGCGCAGCGCCGAGGAACTGGTTCTGCTGGCGACCCGGTTCACCGAGTTCGCCGTCCACGTGGTGGAGGTATGTCGCACGTGCAGTTGGAACCACCTGGTCAAGTCATATGTGCTCGGTTTGCCGCGCCCCGCCAAGGGCACGCCACGCACCCGGACTGCGCGCCGCTCGGGCGCGCGCACGGCCAGTGAATAGCGGCGAGGGTCAGGAGGGGGGAGCCACCGCCACGCCGAATCCGGCTGACGGGGCGCCCAGTGCAGCCCGCCACCGCGCCGCCGACGGCCCCATGTCCGGGACCGCCGCGGCCCCGACCGTGCGCCGGCAGGCGCCGCCCGACGACCGGCTGACGACCGTGATGGCGCCGGTGACCGCCGGCCCCGGATCACGCGAACTGCGCGACCCCATCGAAGCCGTGAAGGCCGCGATGGACGGCACCCCTGTCCAGCCGCCGGCAGCCCCGACCACGGCCGACGGCGGCGGCGCCGACGGTGGAGACGGCCAGCCGCCGTCCCGCCCGGGCCGGCTGCGGCGGCTGTTCGGGGGCTGGGGCGGGCGCCGCTGGCTCGCCGCGGCCTTCGGGGTTTTCGTGGTGCTGCCGATCGTCACGTTCGGGTTGGCCTATCTGATCGTCGACGTGCCTAAATCCGGCGATATCCGCACCAACCAGGTCTCGACCATCCTGGCCAGCGACGGCTCGGAGATCGCCAAAATCGTTCCGCCCGAAGGCAACCGGGTCGACGTCGATATCAATCAGGTGCCCATCCACGTCCGCAATGCGGTGATGGCCGCCGAGGACCGCGACTTCTACACCAATCCCGGCTTCTCGATCTCCGGCTTCGCTCGGGCGCTGCAGAACAACCTGTTCGGCAATGACATCCAGGGCGGGTCGACGATCACCCAGCAGTACGTCAAGAACGCCCTCGTCGGCGACCAGCGCACCGGGTTCGGTGGTCTGATCCGCAAGGCCAAGGAACTGGTGATCTCCACCAAGATGAGCCAGCAGTGGTCGAAAGACGAAGTGCTGCAGGCGTACCTGAACATCATCTACTTCGGCCGCAGCGCCTACGGCATCTCCGCCGCGTCACAGGCCTACTTCGACAAGCCGGTCGACCAGCTGACGGTCTCCGAGGGTGCCCTGCTGGCCGCCATCATCCAACGCCCGTCCACGCTGGATCCCGCGGTGGATCCGGAAGGTGCTGCGGTGCGGTGGAACTGGGTGCTCGACGGCATGGTGACCATCGGCGCGCTGTCGCAGTCCGAACGTGACCAGCAGGTCTTCCCGCAGACCGTTCCCCCGGACCTGGCCAAGACCGCGAACCTGACCACCGGCCCCAACGGTCTGATCGAGCGGCAGGTCATCAAGGAACTGCTGGAGCTGTTCAACATCGACCAGCAGACGCTGGACACCCAGGGCCTGCAGATCACCACGACCATCGACCCGCAGGCCCAGAGTGCCGCGGTCGACGCGGCCGCGACCTATCTCGACGGGCAGATGCCGGAGATGCGCACCGCGGTGGTGTCGATCGATCCGCGCAACGGCGGGGTGAAGGCCTACTACGGCGGAACCGACGCCGCGGGCTTCGACTTCGCCCAGGCCGGTCTGCCCACCGGGTCGTCGTTCAAGGTGTTCGCCCTGGTTGCCGCCCTCGAGCAGGGCATGGGACTGGGCTATCAGGTGGACAGCTCGCCGTTGAAGGTCGATGACAAGCTGACGATCAACAATTCCGAAGGCATGGGGTGCGGCACCTGCAATATCGCCGAGGCGATCAAGCAGTCGTTCAACACCAGCTACTACCGGTTGATGCTGAAGCTGAAGAACGGCCCGGAAGATGTGGCCGATGCCGCGCACCGGGCCGGAATCGCCGAGAGCTTCCCCGGCGTGGACCACACGCTGTCCGAGGACGGCCTCGGCGGGCCGCCTGCACCCGGGGTGGTGCTCGGCAAATACGAGACCCGGGTGATCGATATGGCGTCGGCCTACGCCACGCTGGCGAACTCCGGCATCTACCACAGCCCGCATTTCGTGGAGAAGGTCGTCAACGCCCAGGGCGAGGTGCTGTTCGACGCCGCCGCCAGCGAGAACGCCGGGGAGCGGCGGATCGAGGCGGCGGTGGCCGACAACGTCAGTGCGGCATTGCAGCCGATCCCCGGCTGGTCCGCGGGCCACAACCTGGCCGGCGGCCGGTCCTCGGCGGGCAAGACCGGAACCCACCAACTCGGTGACACCGGGGCCAACCGGGATGCCTGGTTCGTCGGCTATACCCCGCAGTTGTCCACCGCGGTGTGGGTGGGCACCGTCAAGGGTGATGTACCGCTGGTCAACAGCTGGGGCGGTCCGGTGTACGGCGCAGGCCTGCCGGCCGACATCTGGAAGGCCACCATGGACGGCGCCTTGCAGGACAGCGACTTCGAGTCCTTCCCGACCCCGGATGAGGTCGGCGGCTACGCCGGGGTTCCGGCCCCGCCCGCCCCGCCGCCGGCACCGTGGCGACCGGCGCCGACTCAGCAGTCCGGCCCGGATCCGGGCGCTCCGCCGCCCCCGCCGTCGGGCATCGAGATTCTGCCCGGCGGCGGAGGCGGCGGTGGAGGCGGCAACGGCTGCCCGAAC
>JBFYOR010000161.1:0-2908 GCA_041303695.1 Mycobacterium sp.
CCCCCGCATCGTCGAGTCGGGCGAGTTCCACGCGAAAGGCCTCGGCATCGAGCAGAGCCGGCACGGTGGTTCCGACGGTGGCAAACGGAGCGCAATCATCGACGTCAGGGCGGCCCGACGAGTCGATAACTCCCGTACGGAACCCGATCGACGAGCGGTGTCCTTCGCCGATTCCGCGAACGCTGAGCACGAAACGTAAACTGCCCGAGATCATTCCGCTCTGGTCGGGGTGTGCCACGATGCTGGGGTTGCACAGCGCCGCGCCTTCAATCGCGTATTCGCTGGTGAATACCGAACCGAGCAACACCAGTCGATCATCAGAGATCTGGATATCGGGATCGAGACGATCGGCGAGTTCACCTGCGTGCCGACGAAAAACGTCGACCAGATCGCGATGCCGCCCATCGAATCGGGTGAACACATCGACCAGCGCCGAGCACACGTCACGCTCGCTCAGTTCCAGGATGCGCCCCAGCACCACGCCCGTCCGGGACTCCTGCTGTTCGAAACCCTCCTGACCGGGAACGAAGAGCTGGGTGATCACCCGGGCCGGGTCGGCTGGGAGGCGTTGAGGTCGACGAGTGACCAGATCACCCAACGGTGAGGTCATTGCGGAACGGTCGATAGCCGCCGCGCCTGCTGCATCGTCGACAGCACGGCCAGGGTCGACTCGGCGCCCTGGTTCTGGTTGACCCCGTCGGCGTGCAAGCCGTCGAATCCGCCGCCGGTCTGCGGATCCCACATGCGCAGGCCGGCGTCGTTGGCACCGTCGAACCAGGCCGCGGCGGCCCGCACGGTATCGGGCCAGATCGCGCCGGCATCCACGCCGGAGGCGCGCGCACACGCGTCGGCAATGGTGGAGATCTCAATTGGCTGCTGGTCGAACCCCGGCCGGGCGTCGCCCGGCCCCCTGCCCCCTGCGGGGGTCGGTGAAAGGTGGCCGTCGGCGGTCTCATAGTCGACCAGCCAGGAAAGAAGATCCAGGCCGCGCTGTTGCAGCGTCGCGTCCTCAAGTGCGACCCCGGCCGCAATCATCGCCTCGGGCAGGACCGCGTTGGCGTAGGTCAGACGCGGCTCCGGCCAGGGCCAGGCCCGGTCCGCACTCGGTCTTCCGACGCCCGCGGCATAGTCGGTGATCAGCAGCCGGGCCCCACGGTGCCCGGGCTCCACGGACAGCAGCTCGGCGGCTCCCAACGCCGCGAACGCCATCGTTCGCGACCAGGGCGAGCGGACCGCTGCGGAACGGTCGAACTGGATGACGGCTAGTCGGCGAATCAACGAGACGTCGCTGTGGGCGGCAGCGGTACCCAAACCCCACAGACACCGTCCCCAGGCGTCCTCGGCGGCCGGCTCGTCAGTCCATCGTCCGTGGCGGTCCATCCGGTTCCGGCACTTGCCCGCAAAGGCCTGCGCGTCGTTGAGGAACTGCACGGCGACTCTGGCGAGTCCGTTGACCTCGCCGTCGGAGTCGGGTTGTCGGGTCGCGACGACGAGCACACGAGCCATGTCATCGGTGCAGTAGCCGTGCTCGGGCCGGGGGTCAGCGAGTCGGGCGTGCTCGAAGGTGCCGCGATGATCGGTCATCCGAAGCAGATGATCGAAAATCGGGCCTGTCGGGCTACCGGTCATACCAGCGCCGACCGCTGCGCGATGAGCCGCTGCGCCAGGACTAGATACCCTTTGGCCACGACCGACCAGGCCATCGTCGGTGCCAGTCGCCGGGCCTCATCGGCCATGGAACCCGCTGCCTGCGGATCGGTCACGACGCGGCGCAGGGCCGATACCAACGCATCGGGGTCGTCATGGTCGACGACGATTCCGGCGCCGGTGGAGAGCAGTTCGACGGCGTGTGGGAACGCGGTGGCGATTACCGGCCGTCCGCTGGCGATGGCGTCGACCAGAACACCGGAGGTCACCTGGTCGGTGGAGTCGTAAGGCAGGACGACGGCGGCCGCTGATTGGGCGAGTGCATTCAGGGAGGCGGCGGTCTGATAGCCGGCGTCAAAGCACACCGAATCCGCCACCCCGTTACGCCGTGCTTGTTCGATTCGGGCGACCCGGTACGCCTCACCGTCGGCGGCCAGAACCTTCGGGTGCGTCTGGCCGGCGATCAGGTACCGAGGGCGGCCGGGGAGGTCGCGCAGTGCGGCCATCGCGTCGATGACGCGCTCGACACCCTTTCCCGGACCCAGCAGTCCCCAGGTCAACAGTGTGGGCCGATCCGACGGGCGCACGGGGGCCTTGGTCGGGATGGTCGCGCCGTGCGGAATCGTGCTGACTTTTCCGGGATCGACGTCGTAGCCTTCGCAGAGCCGCTCATTGGCGGCCTCGGACATCACGATCACCTGATCGGCCAGTGCCGCGATCTCCTCGAGCACCGAACGCTGGTGCGGGGAGGGGTGCTTCCGGACGGTGTGGGCGACCACGATGGATGGCACCCGCAACCCGCCGATGATGTCCACGACCTCATCGCCGTCGACGCCGCCGTAGATGCCGTACTCATGCTGGATGATGGCAATCTGGCTTTGATTCAACAATTCCGAGGCCGCCGCGACCGACGCTGATGAGCCGTTGATGAGTTCTCCGACGACCCTGGCAGCGGCGGTGGATGCCCCGTCGGATACCCGCACGACGCTGACATCGGCGCCATTGGCCGACAAGCCGTCCGCCAGGGCTGCGCTGAACGTCGCCAGCCCGCAGACGGTCGGCGGGTATGTGCCCAGAATTCCAAGCGTCGGCGTTACCGAAAAGCCCAGTCCTGCAACGGTAATAGGTGAAAAAAGCGAGCTAGAAGGAACATTCATGGTGATCCCGTCTGGGGGTTGTCACCGGCATATCCGGCGTGAGCTTCTGCTCTGCGCGATCAGCGTGACTGCTGAATCATCCCGGACTGACTGGGTTCCCAACT
>JBFYOR010000162.1:0-11657 GCA_041303695.1 Mycobacterium sp.
ACACCAAGATCCGCAAACCCGGCTACGTCCCGCCGAACGCGGTGTTCCCGATTGCCTGGACCGCCCTGTATGTCGATATCGCGGCAACCTCGGCGTCGGCGATCGAGCGTTTCCGCGCCGACGGCCGGGACGCCGAGGCCCGCGGTTATATCGCCGCCCTGAGTGCGAACCTCGCTCTCAACGCGGGCTGGAGTTGGGTGTTCTTCAAGATGAACAGGCTCGGCCCGTCGGTGGTTGCGGCGGCGGCACTGACCGCCAGCAGTGCCGATCTGGCCCGCCGGGCCGCCGATGCCGACCTCAAACTCGGTGCGGCACTGGCGCCGTACCCGCTGTGGTGCGGGTTCGCGACGGTGATGTCCGCCGATATCTGGCGGCTCAACCGCTGACCGTGCGCCGACCTCTGGTGCTGGCTGCTGTGGCGGCGATGCTCGCCTCCTGCGGGTCGCCGCCGGATCGTCCCCTTCCGTCCGCCCAGTCGGCGTCGACGGTGAACCCGGCCAACATCATCCGGGTCCGCGCGGCGCTACCGGCAGGCTATGAAGTCGGCCAACTCAACGCACCCGTCAGCGCGGCGGCATTGTGGGGCTTCGGCTCAGGCTGGACCGCCGATCCGCCGCAGTGCGCGTCGCTGGCCGACCCCTCGCCCACCGATCGCGCGGCCCGCGGACTCTCGGCGTCGGGTTCGGGCGGCACCCTTTTCGTCGTCGCCGCCACCGTCCCCGCCGGAATCCCCGCGGCTGATGTGCTCGGCCAATGTAGCCGTTGGGCAATGAGTTTCGGCCACACCACGGCCGAGGTGACCAGCGCCGAGGGTCCTCTCATCGAGGGGGCTCAGACGATGGCCTGGCAGGCCGTCGCCCGAACCATCGTCGAAGCGGGCAGTGCGACCACCGCCGAAGCCCGGACCGCGGTCGCCTATTTCGACCGCCATGTCGCCCTGGTCACGCTGATCACCGATCCGGGATCTCCGCACCCGCCGCTGGATTCCGGTTTCCCGGCGGGCCTGCTCGCCACCACCGTGGCGGCCCTGCGCGGCTGAGCATCGCCTGCGTGGACCTCGGGTAGATTGTCGGCGATGCTGATCCGCTACGTGGCCATGGCGTCGCTGTGCGCCGGATCCCTGGCCGGGTGCGGTTCCGGCGCTGCGACCGCGGACATCGCCGGAATCACCGATCTCAAGTCGAGCTTCGGCCCGCAGTTCAGCGTCACCGAGGTCGCCCCAACCGGAATCGACCCGCGATTTCTGGCCGGCCAGAAACTGCCGGACGGTTTGACGTTCGAGCCCGCCGATTGCGCCCAGTTCGCCGCCGGCCAGCTGGTGCCGACCGGCACCGTGGGCAATATGGCGGCGGTGTCGGCCGAGGGCGAGGGTAACCGCTTCATCGTCATCGCCGTACAGACCAATGAGCCGGTTCCGGTCACCGAACCGGGACCGGACTGCCGCAAGGTCGCATTCGGCGGTGGCGTGGTCCGTGGCACCGTGGAATCGGTCGAGGTGCCGACCATCGACGGCGCGAAGACGATCGGGGTCCATCGGGTGCTGCAAACGGTGGCCGACGGTCAGACCCGTACCGGCGAGATCTTCAACTATTCCGCCCACTTCGGCGACTACCAGGTGATCGTCTCGGCCAATCCGCTGGTGCAGCCGGGTAAGCCGACCGTCGCGGTCAATACCCAGCGGGCCCGTGACCTTCTGATCGCCGGGGTGAACGCCGTCCGGCGCTGACCTCAGCGCACGCCGCGCGGGCGGAACTGGATGCTGATCCGCGGGCCGCTCGGTGCGGCAGTCTTGGGAACCGCGTGCTCCCAGGTGCGTTGGCAGGAGCCACCCATGACCAGCAGGTCGCCGTGGGACTGCGGTAATCGCAGCGCCATGCCTCCGCCGCGCGGCCGCATTGCGAAAAGCCTTGTGGCGCCGAGGCTCACGATGGCGACCATGGTGTCCTCGGCGCTGCCCCGGCCTGCCCCTGAGTCGACATTGCCGCCGAGGGGCGAGGCGGAGGAGGAGCGAGGGAGTCCAACGCGGTCGCCGTGCCAGGCGACGCTGTCGGAACCGTCGCGGTACAGGCAGAAACCCGCGGTGGTGAACGGTTCACCGAGTTCCCCGGCGTAGATGTCGTTGAGGCGCCGGCGCAGCCGGGCCACCGCAGGGTGCGGCGCCGGTCCGGTGGTCAGGTCGCAGAAGCTCACCAGTCGGGGCACGTCGATGACCCGGTCGTACATCTGTCGTCGCTCCGCGCGCCACGGAATCGCCGCCGACAGGTCGTCGAACAGCTTGTCGGGGTTCTCCGCCCAGCCGGACCGCATGTCGACCCACGCTCCGGAACCCAAGTCGCGCCGCTCGCTGTGGTCGAACAACGAGCCCTGTACCGCCACGGACATCCGACCAGCTTATCGCACAAGCGTTCGATACAGATTCGGGTTGTGCCGGCGGGCGTTACGGTGCTATCTGTGACCGGAACCGTGCTCGGCGTCGACTCCGAGGTTGGGACGCTGCGCACGGTCATCCTGCACCGGCCGGGCGTTGAACTGAAGCGGCTTACCCCCCGCAACAACGATGCCCTGCTGTTCGACGGCCTGCCATGGGTGACCCGCGCGCAGGAGGAGCATGACGCTTTCGCCGCGTTGCTCCGCTCGCGGGGCGTCGAGGTGCTGTTGCTCGCGGATCTGCTCGCCGAAGCGCTGGCCAGCGGCGCGGCCCGGATTCACGGGATCGCCGCGGCGGTGGACAGTCGGCGGCTGGGCCAATCGCTGGCCCACGAGCTCTCGGCCTACCTGCGCGGACTGCCACCCGCCGAACTGGCGAACGTGCTGATGGCAGGACTGACGTTCGCCGAACTGCCGTTCGGCGCCAACGGTGACACCTCCCTGGTGCGGCGCATGCACTATGGCGGCGACTTCGTCATCGATCCGCTGCCCAACCTGATGTTCACCCGCGACTCGTCGTTCTGGATCGGTTCCCGGTTTGCGATCACCGCGTTGGCCCTGCCGGCCCGGACGCGGGAGACCTCGCTGACCGATCTGATCTACGCCCACCACCCCCGGTTCCTGGGGGTCCGGCGTGCCTACGAGTCGCAGACCGCCCCCGTCGAGGGCGGCGACGTGCTGCTGCTCGCCCCTGGTGTGGTGGCCGTCGGCGTGGGGGAACGCACCACGGCGGCCGGCGCGGACGCGTTGGCACGCAGCCTGTTCGACGACGATCTCGCGCACACCGTGTTGGCCGTGCCGATCACTCAGCAGCGCGCGACCATGCACCTCGACACGGTGTGCACCATGGTCGACGTCGACGCGATGGTGATGTATCCGGCCGTGCAGGACACGCTGTCCGCATTCGCCATCCAGCGCACCCCCGGTGGAGTCAGGATCCTCGACGAGCAGCCTTTCGTCGTCGCCGCCGCCCGGGCGATGGGTATCGACCGGCTGCGGGTGATCGCCACCGGCCTGGACCCGGTCACCGCCGAACGCGAACAGTGGGACGACGGAAACAACACGCTGGCGCTGGCACCCGGGGTGGTGGTCGCCTATGAGCGCAACACCGAGACCAATGCCCGGCTGACCGACGCCGGCATCGAGGTGCTGCCGATCGCGGCCGCCGAACTCGGCACCGGCCGGGGCGGGCCCAGGTGTATGTCCTGCCCGGCCGCTCGTGATTCGCTCTGACCTCGACCCACAGCCGTGGCGTCGATCTCGCGGCAGGGATCAACGCCAACTCGGCAACCACATCTCCATATTCCAGGTGGACTGCGAAACGGGGATTCCGGTCAGCACCGGGAACAGCCAGGCGAAGTTCGTGATCGCCACTGCCAGGTACATGCTGACCACCAGCACGCCCAGCGTTCGCCGCTCCGGGTCACGGGTCGGCTTGTAGAGGATGTCGCCGAGCACCAGTGCGATCGCCATCATCAGGAACGGCGCCAGGGGCACGGCGTAGAAGAAGTACATCTGCCGGTCGGCGTTGACCAGCCACGGCAGCCAACCCGCCAGATAGCCCACCAGGACGACGCCGTAACGCCAGTCGCGGCGCACCAGTGCCCGCCACCCGGCGTACAGCAGCACCGGCACCGCCAGCCACCACATCGTCGGCGTGCCCACCAGCATGACCGCCTTGACGCAGGAGGATGCCCCGCAACCCGGTACGTCCTGGTTGTCGATGGCGTACAGCACCGGACGAAGCGACATCGGCCACGTCCACGGCTTGGACTCCCACGGATGGTGGTTGCCTGCGGAGTTCGTCAGCGTGGAGTGGAAGTGAAAGGCCTTATAGGTGTAGTGCCACAGCGAACGGATCGCATCCGGTGGCTGCCACCATTGCCGCTCGCCGATCGACTGGCCCACCTCGAAGCGATTGACCGCAGTCTCGGAGGCGAACCACGGCGCGTACGCCAGCAGATACAGCCCCAGCGGTATCAGGCCCAAGACGTAGGCGGCCGGGCCGACATCCCGCCGCAGCACCCCGGACCACGGCCGGGGCACCTGATAGGCGCGCCGCGCGGCCACGTCCATCCCCAGCGACATCAGCCCGAAGAACGCGATGTAATACAGCCCGGACCATTTCGTCGCGAAGGCGAACCCCAGCAACACGCCGGCCCCGAACCGCCACCAGCGCACGCCAAGCCTTGGCCCCCAGGGGGTTTCGGCGATTCGGCCCTCGATCAGCGCGGTATCCAGCCGCTGGCGGACCTGATCGCGGTCGACCATCAGGGCCCCGAACGCGCCGACGACGAAGACCGTCATGAAGATGTCGAGCAGGGCGGTGCGGGAGGCGACGAAGCTGACGCCGTCGGCGATGACCAGCAACCCGGCCGTGGCGCCGATCAGCGTCGATCGGCTGATCCGGCGCACGATGCGTGTCACCAGCACCGCCAGCACCACACCGAACACCGCACCGCTGAGCCGCCAGCCCAGTCCGGTGTAGCCGAACATCGCCTCGCCGACGGCGATCAACTGCTTGCCCAGCGGCGGATGCACCACCAGGCCGAAGCCCGGGTTGTCCTCGACGCCGTAGTTGTGCAGCAACTGCCAGGCCTGCGGCGCGTAGTGCTTCTCGTCGAAGATGGGGGTGCCGGCATCGGTGGGGGAACCGAGGTTCATGAACCGGGTCAGCGCGGCCAGCGCAGCGATCACCGCCGTCGCAGCCCAGCCCTGCAGGCGGTCGACGGGTCCGAAGTCGGCGACCGGAACCAGCGGTCCGGGACTGATGACGGGGGCGGGGCGATCGGGCGCCTCGAGGTCGTCAGCCGTGATGGTCATTGCCGACAATCGTAGGCTGTCCGCTGTGTCGCCCCCCACGTCGCCGCGGTCCGGCCCGCCGGAATCCGCCGGTCGCCTGCTGCTCGGCGCCACCCCCCTCGGCGAGCCCCGGGACGCGTCGAAACGCCTGATCGATGCGCTCTCGGAGGCCGATGTGGTGGCCGCCGAGGACACCCGCCGGGTGCGGACACTGGCGAAGTCGCTGGGTGTGACGATCGGCGGCCGGGTGGTCAGCCTGTTCGATCAGAACGAGGAGGCCCGGGTTCCGGACCTGGTCGCCGAGATTGCCGCGGGGGCCACCGTACTGGTGGTCAGCGATGCCGGTATGCCACTCATCAACGACCCCGGCTACCGATTGGTGACGGCATGTGCGGCAGCCGGGCTGACGGTGTCCTGCCTGCCCGGTCCGTCGGCGGTCACCACCGCACTGGCGGTCTCGGGCCTGCCGACCGACCGGTTCTGCTTCGAGGGATTCGCCCCGCGCAAGCCGGGGGCGCGGCTGGGCTGGCTGGCCGCACTGGCGGCCGAACAGCGCACCGTGGTGTTCTTCGAGTCACCGCGGCGTCTGGCGGACTGTCTGCGCGACGCCTGTGCGCAGTTGGGGGAGCAACGCCGGGCGGTCGTGTGCCGGGAGCTGACCAAGACCTATGAAGAGATCCGCCGCGGAACGCTGTCGGAACTCGCGGCCTGGGCGGCCGACGGAGTGCTCGGCGAGATCACCGTGGTGTTGGCCGGCGCCACGCCGGTGGCCGATCCCGACCTGCTGATCACGGAGGTGACGGCGTTGGTCGAGGGGGGCATGCGGGTCAAGGACGCCTGCGCGACCGTCGTCGCCGCCCACCCGGGCGCGCCGTCCCGGCGCGATCTCTACGAGGCGGTGCTGCGGTCGCGTCCGGACTCGGGGAATCTCAATCCCTGAACCGCGGCCGGTCCGAGAATCGGCGCCGCCTTGTGCAGACACTCCTGCCACTCCGCCTCGGGGTCGGAATCCGCGGTGATTCCGCCGCCCACGCCGAGCACGGCACGGCCGTTCGCGTCGAACTCCACCGTGCGGATCGCCACATTGAGTTCCCAACCGGCCAGCGGCGACGCCAACCCGACCGTGCCGCAGTAGACGCCCCGCCGCCGCCGCTCCCACTGTGCAAGCAGTTGTCGCGCGCGCGCCTTGGGCGTCCCGGTGACCGACGCCGGCGGGAATGCGGCGTCCATTAGTTCGCCGGCCGGCACTGCCGCCGGCACCCGCGCCGACACCGTTGAGACCAGGTGCCACACCCCCGGAGCGGCCCGCACGGCCAGCAGTTCCGGCACGGTGACCGAACCGGTGTGTGCGACCCGGCCCAGATCGTTGCGGACCAGGTCGACGATCATGATGTTCTCCGCGACATCCTTGACCGAGGCACGCAAATCCTCCGGCTGGGCGTCCAGGGGGAGGGTGCCCTTGATCGGACTTGAGCACACCTGCTCGCCGAAGCGGCGCAGGAAGAGTTCCGGCGACAGCGACGCCACCGCGCCCCAGTCACCTTCCAGATAAGCCGCGCGGGCGGGGGTGGTGCGGGTTACCGCATCAGTGAAGAAGTCCAGTGGCGAACCGGTGACGGTACCGGTGAACTGGGTGCACACGCAGGCCTGGTAAACCTCCCCGGAGCGGATCGCCTCCAGACAGGACAGCACGGCGGCGCGATGCTGCGCGGAATCGGGCATGCGCCAGTCGATATCGCAGTGCCCTTCCGAAGCGTGGGTCGCCAGGGCAGCTGCCAGCCAGTCGGAAGGTATTGCACCGGACAGGCTTTCGTACCACCAACACCCATTGGCATCCAGCCTCAAGACGCAGTCGGTCCACCCGCCGGCGGCCTCCGGGATCCGCGGCGCTGCGCCGTCGGCCCCCGAATCCGGGTAGGACAGGTAGCCGATCCAGCCGCCGCCGACGGCGCCGGTTCCGGCACCCGGCGTCACGTCGAAGACCCCGGCCGGATCGACCGGCGCAACGTGCACGCTCGGGGCGATCACAGCACGGGAGCCGAACCACTCGCCGACGAGGGCCGCCGGCGGCGGCACGCCCGCGCCGCGCCCACCCGCGTGCACCGCGCGCAGCACTTCGGCGGCTGAACCCAGCGCGCCCAGCCGCTCGATCAGCATCGCAACAGCTTGCTTGCTCCCGCGAGCAGACGCAAAGTCGCACGCATCACGGCCAAATCGTGCGAGTTTATGTCTGCTCGCGGGAAGGGCTGGGCACAGTTAGGGCGCTTCGTAGCGCGGGAACACCCCGGTGGGCACCGGTAGCGAGGTGCCCGGCACCAGTCGGGTGCCCAGTGCCGCGAAGTCACGGCTGCCCTCGGCCTGGCCCAACAGATCCAGCATCCTGGCCGCCGAGTCCGGCATCACCGGCTGCACCAGCACCGCCGCGACCCGCACCGCCTCCATCGTCACGTACAGCACCGTGCGAAACCGGACCTGATCGTCCGCCGACTCCGACTTGCGCAGCACCCACGGCTCCTGGGCGGAGAAGTACCGGTTGGCCGCCCCCAGCATCAGCCAGATGGCTTCCAGGCCCTGATGCATCGCCTGGGCGTCGAAGGCCTCCCGCACCCGGGCCAACAGCCCGTCGGCCAGGCCCAGCAGTTCGGCATCCTCGGCGCTCAACTCGCCGGGTTCGGGCACAACCGCATCGAGGTTCTTGTTGACCATTGACAGCGAGCGTTGCGCGAGGTTGCCGAACTCGTTGGCCAGGTCGGTGTTGATCCGGCTGATGATGCCGTCTTCGCTATAGCTGCCGTCCTGGCCGAACGGCACCTCGCGCAGCAGGAAGTACCGCACCTGGTCCACCCCGAAGCTCTGCACCAGCGACACCGGGTCGACGACATTGCCGACCGACTTGCTCATCTTCTCGCCGCGGTTGTAGAGGAAGCCGTGCGCGAAAACCCTGCGCGGCAGGGGGATTCCGGCTGACATCAGAAAAGCCGGCCAGTACACGGTGTGGAACCGGATGATGTCCTTGCCGATCATGTGCAGGTCGGCCGGCCAATACCGTTGGTAGAGGGCAGATTCGGTGTCCGGATACCCGGCACCGGTCAGGTAGTTGGTCAGCGCGTCGACCCAGACGTACATCACGTGTGCGGGGTCGCCCGGAACCGGAACGCCCCAGGTGAAGGACGTCCGCGAGACCGACAGGTCACGCAAGCCGCCGGAGACGAAGCTGATCACCTCGTTGCGGCGGACCTCGGGTGCGATGAACTCGGGATGCTCCGCATAGTGGGCCAGCAGGCGATCGGCGTAGGCGGACAGCCGGAAGAAGTACGTCTGCTCCTCGGTCCAGGTCACCGGGGTTCCGGTCTCGGTCGCCACCCGGGTGCCGTCGGTGCTGACGGTGGTTTCGGCCTCGGTGAAGAACCGTTCGTCGCGCACCGAGTACCACCCCGAATAGGTGTCCAGGTAGATGTCGCCGCGCTCGGCCATCCGCTGCCAGATCGCCGTGGATGCGGCGTAGTGGTCGGGGTCGGTGGTCCGGATGAAGCGGTCGAAGGAGATGTTGAGCACCTCCTGCAGGCGCTGGAATTCATCGGAGTTGCGTCGGGCGAAGTCGGCGACCGGCATCGACTCGGCGGCGGCGGTCTGGGCCATCTTCAGCCCGTGCTCGTCGGTGCCGGTCAGGAAGCGCACATCGAATCCGTCGAGCCGCTTGAACCGGGCGATCGCGTCGGTGGCGACGTACTCGTAGGCGTGCCCGACGTGCGGCGCGCCGTTGGGGTAGGCGATTGCGGTGGTCACGTAGAACGGTTCGGTCATGTCGCCATCACCCTATTCGGTGGACGTTTACGGTGTGGCGGTGAGTTCGAAGCGTTCGCAGCGGGCCGCACCGCCGGCGCCTGAACCGCTGGCGCCGCTGATCGACGCCCACACCCATCTGGACGCGTGCGGCGCCCGCAGCGCGCAGGACGTGCGCGCCATCGCCGACCGCGCCGAAGCGGTCGGATTGCTCGCGATGGTCACCATCGCCGATGACCTCGAGTCGGCGCGATGGGCGGCCGGGGCCAGCGAGTGGGACGACCGGGTCTATGCCGCGGTCGCGTTGCATCCGACCCGGGCCGACGCACTGACAGATGCCGCGCGTGCCGAGATCGAACGGCTCGCGGCAAAGCCCGGGGTGGTGGCCGTCGGCGAGACCGGCATGGACCTGTACTGGCCCGGCAAGCTCGACGGCTGCGCCCAGCCGTCCGTCCAGCGCGAGGCCTTCGCCTGGCATATCGACCTGGCCAAGCGCACCGGTAAGCCCCTGATGATCCACAACCGCGACGCCGACGACGCGGTCCTCGACGTGCTGCGCGCCGAAGGCGCCCCCGACGCGGTGATCTTTCACTGCTTCTCGTCCGGTCCCGAGATGGCCCGGCGCTGCCTGGACGCCGGCTGGATCCTGAGCCTGTCCGGCACCGTCAGCTTTCGCAACGCCCACGAACTGCGGGCCGCGGCGGGGATGATCCCGCCCGGACAGCTTCTGGTGGAGACGGATGCGCCTTTCCTGACCCCGCACCCGTTCCGGGGCGCCCCCAATGAGCCCTACTGCCTGCCGTACACCGTGCGGGCGCTGGCCGATCTGCTGGACCGGCCCGCCGAGGAGATCGCCGAGGAGTCCACCCAGACGGCCCGCCGGGTGTACGGCCTGGATTAAGGGCCTGCTGAGAGGGTCGCCGTGAAGTTGCCCGCCACGCGGTGGTTCGTTACCGTCTGATCACCCTGGGGCCGTTTGGGCGGTCCACGTGGCAGACGTCGCCGACACCGGGAGATCAATGAGTGCGCTGACAAGGCTGCAGCAGTCTTCGTCGCCGGCGTTGCGCCTCATCGTCGCCGGGGTGCTCGTCACGCTCATCGTCGCCGGATCGCTTGCCATCTCCTCCCGCAAGACCGTCACACTCGACGTCGACGGCACCGCGATGACGGTCACCACGATGAAATCCCGGGTAGCCGACATCGTCGAAGAGAACGGCTACTCCGTCTCCGGGCGCGACGAACTGTTTCCCGCGCCGGAGCAGCGGGTCGGCGACGCCCAGAACATCGTCCTGCGTCGCAGCCGGCCTGTGCAGATCTCGTTGGACGGCCGGGAACCCACACAGGTGTGGACCACGGCCGCCACCGTCCAGGAGGCGCTGACGCAGCTGTCTTTGACCGACACCGCCCCAGCCGTGGGGTCCGGCGCCAGCCGGGTGCCGCTGGCCGGCATGCTGCTGCCGGTCGTCAGCGCCAAGAGCGTTCAGATCGACGATGGGGGTGTGCTCTGCACGGTACGACTGGCCGCGCCCGATGTGGGCTCGCTGCTCGCCGCCACGGGTGCGCCGCTGTTACAGCGTGACGCCGCCGTCCCGGCCGCTTCCGCGCCGGTCGTCGACGGCATGCGGATCCAGGTGACCCGGATGCGCGTGCAGAAGGTGACCGAACGGGTGCCGTTGGTGCCGGTCGCACGGCGGATCGAGGACCCCACCATGAATATGAGCCGGCAGGTGGTCGAGGATCCTGGCGCACCCGGGGAACAGGACGTCACTTTTGCTGTCGCGACCGTCAACGGCGTCGTGACCGGCCGGTTGCCGGTGGCCAACGTCGTCCTCACCCCGGCCCGCGAATCGGTGCTGCGGGTAGGAGCAAAACCTGGTACCGAGGTGCCGCCGGTCACCAACGGCGGCACCTGGGATGCGATTGCGGCGTGCGAATCCGGCGGTAACTGGGCCATCAACACGGGAAACGGTTATTACGGCGGCGTGCAGTTCGACCGGAACACCTGGGAACGGCACGGTGGTCTGCGCTACGCTGCAAGAGCAGACCTGGCAACTCGAGAAGAGCAGATCGCAATCGCTGAAGTGACACAAGACCGGCAGGGCTGGGGGGCCTGGCCGGTTTGCGGAAGAGGGGCATCATGACAATTCGGCTACTTACCCGCACCGAGATCAGGAATATCGCCAGGGAGTTGGACTTCCGGCCACGGAAGGCGCTGGGACAGAACTTCGTCCATGACGCCAACACGCTGCGCCGGATCGTGTCCTCTTCCGGTATCAACAAGTCCGACCACGTGCTGGAGGTCGGCCCGGGGTTGGGGTCGCTGACACTGGCGTTGCTCGACCGGGGTGCCGCGGTGACCGCGGTCGAGATCGACCCGGTGCTGGCGGGCCGGCTGCCCAAGACCATCGCCGAGCATTCCCACAGCGAGATCCACCGGCTGACCGTCATCAACCAGGACGTGCTGGGACTGCGGCCCGCGGACCTGACCGAGCAGCCCACCGCCGTGGTGGCGAACCTGCCCTACAACATCGCGGTTCCAGCACTGATGCACCTGTTCTCGGAGTTCCCCACGATCCGCACCGCGATGGTGATGGTGCAGGCCGAGGTCGCCGAACGGCTCGCCGCCGAACCGGGAGGTAAGGAAT
>JBFYOR010000163.1:0-2850 GCA_041303695.1 Mycobacterium sp.
CTTTTACCCTCTGCTCTTCGCGCAAGCGCTCATCGCTGCCCTCTGCTCTTCGCGCAAGCGCTCATCGCTGCCCTCTGCTCTTCGCGCAAGCGCTCATCGCTGCCCTCTGCTCTTCGCGCAAGCGCTCATCGCTACATCCTGAAGACGCCGAACTTCGACGTCCCCTCGATCGGGCCATTGGCGATGGCGGACAGGCACATTCCCAGCACCGTGCGGGTGTCCCGCGGGTCGATCACACCGTCGTCGTAGAGCCGACCGGACAGGAACATCGGCAGCGACTCGGCCTCGATCTGGGCTTCGACCGCCGCGCGCAGGGCGGCATCGGCGGTCTCGTCGACCTGCTGGCCGCGGGCCTCGGTCGCCGCCCTGTTGACGATGGAGAGCACCCCGGCCAGTTGCGCCCCGCCCATGACCGCGGATTTCGCGCTGGGCCAGGCGAACAGGAACCGCGGGTCATAGGCGCGCCCGCACATGCCGTAGTGGCCGGCTCCGTAGGAGGCGCCGATCAGCAGGGAGATGTGCGGCACGGTCGAGTTGGATACGGCGTTGATCATCATGGCGCCGTGCTTGATCATCCCGCCTTCCTCGTAGGCCTTGCCCACCATGTAGCCGGTGGTGTTGTGCAGGAACAGCAGCGGGGTGTTGGACTGGTTGGCCAACTGGATGAACTGGGTGGCCTTCTGGGCCTCCTCGGAGAACAGCACACCGCGGGCGTTGGCCAGGATGCCGACCGGGTACCCGTGCACACCGGCCCAGCCGGTGACCAGCGATGCCCCGTAGAGCGGCTTGAACTCGTCGAAGTCCGAGCCGTCCGCAAAGCGTGCGATGACCTCGCGCGGGTCGAATGGGATGCGCAGATCGGCGGGGACGACGCCGATCAGCTCGTCCGGATCTGCGTCGGGTTCGGTGAACGCCTGCGGCCCCGGACCCTTCTTGACCCAGTTCAGCCTCGCGACGATACGCCGGCCGATGCGCAGCGCATCGAGTTCGTCGGTGGCGAAGTAGTCGGCCAATCCGGATGTGCGCGCGTGCATCTCGGCCCCGCCGAGCGACTCGTCGTCGGACTCCTCGCCGGTGGCCATCTTCACCAGCGGGGGGCCCGCGAGGAACACCTTGGAGCGCTGCTTGATCATCACCACGTAATCGGACATTCCCGGGACGTAGGCGCCGCCGGCGGTGGAGTTGCCGAACACCAGCGCGATGGTCGGGATACCGGCGGCCGAGAGTCGGGTGAGGTCGCGGAACATCTGCCCGCCCGGAATGAAGATCTCCTTCTGGGTGGGCAGGTCGGCACCGCCGGACTCCACCAGCGAGATCACCGGAAGCCGGTTCTCCAGGGCGATCTGGTTGGCCCGCAGTACCTTCTTGAGCGTCCAGGGATTGGAGGTGCCCCCCTTGACGGTCGGGTCATGGGCGACCAGCATGCACTCCACGCCCTCGACCACCCCGATGGCGGTCACCAGGCTGGCGCCCACTTGGAAGTCGGTGCCGTAGGCGGCCAGCGGGCACAGTTCGAGCAGTGGTGAGTCCGGGTCGACCAGCAACTCGATCCGTTCGCGGGGGGTGAGCTTTCCCCGGGCATGATGGCGCTCAACGTATTTCGGACCGCCGCCGCTGAGTGCCCTGGCCAGTTCGGTCTGCAGTTCGTCGAGTTTGGCGGTCATCGCCTGGGCTGCCGCGGTGAACTCGGGGGAGTGCGGGTTGACCGCACTGCGCAGGGCCGTCACACCTGGTACCCGAGCGTCTTCGCGGCAAGGGCGGTCATGATCTCGGTGGTTCCCCCGCCGATGCCCAGGATGCGCATGTCGCGGTACTGGCGTTCGATTTCGGATTCGGCCATATAGCCCATTCCGCCGAACAGTTGAACCGCCTGGTTGGCCACCCACTCGCCGGCCTCGACGGCGGTGTTCTTCGCAAAACACACCGGGGCGATCAGATCGGTGTCGCCCTCGCCCGATGTCGCCGGCCCGGCGGCTCCGGCCAACTGCCGCTCCACCACATGGCGGGAGTACACCCGCGCGACGTCGATGCGCCGTGCCATCTCGGCCAGGGTGTTCTGCACGCTCTGCCGGGCGATCAGCGGCTTGCCGAACGTCTGGCGGTCCCGGCACCAGGCCACGGTGATATCCAGGCAGCGCTGCGCGCTGGAATACGCCTGCACCGCAAGGCCGATTCGCTCGGCGACGAAGGCTTGGGCGATCTGTAGGAAGCCGCTGTTCTCGACGCCGATGAGGTTTTGCACCGGCACCCGGGCATCGGTGAAGGACAACTCGGCGGTATCGGAGGACCGCCAGCCCATCTTGGCCAGCTTGCGGCTGACCTCGAAGCCCGGGGTGCCCTTCTCGATGACGAGCATCGAGATGCCGGCCGCACCCGGGCCGCCGGTGCGGACGGCGGCCACCACGTAGTCCCCGCGCACGGCCGAGGTGATGTAGGTCTTGGATCCGTTGACCACGTAGTGGTCGCCGTCCCGTACGGCGGTGGTGCGCAGGTGCCCGACATCCGAGCCGCCACCGGGTTCGGTGATGGCCAGCGACCCGATCATTTCGCCGCGCAGGGTGGGCCGGACGAAGGTCTCGATGAGCCGGGCGTCGCCGGAGGCGATCATGTGCGGTACCGCGATGCCCACGGTGAACAGCGAGGCGAACACCCCGCCGGGAACGCCGGCCTCGTGCAGTTCCTCGCAGATGATCGCCACGTCGGCGGCGTCGCCGCCCTCACCGCCGACGTCGTCGGGAAAGCCGACGCCGAGGAGACCGGCCTCGGCGGCCCGGCGGCTCAGCTCCCGCGGCAGCTCGCCCGCCGTCTCCCACTCGTCGACATGCGGGAGAATTTCCCGTTCGGCGAAGG
>JBFYOR010000164.1:0-11903 GCA_041303695.1 Mycobacterium sp.
GTGTCCCCACCGTCGCCGATTCTCAATATCGCGACCGCCGTGACCCGGCGTACCCGGTCCGGCGCCGTGCACGCCCCGGACCAACGGATGCCCCTGGATCAGGCACTACGGGCGCACACCATCGACGCCGCGCGCACCCTGCACCGGGACACGCTGATCGGCTCGATCACCCCCGGGAAACTCGCCGACTTCACCGAACTCGCCGCCGATCCCTACGCCGTCGATCCGCTGACCCTGGCCGAGAAGGCCACCGTGCAGGGAACGTGGCTGAGCGGCGAGCGTACCGACCTGGATGCCTTCCTCGGCGCGGTGCGCGGCACCGACGCCGGTGCGCACGCGCATCTGGCCGAGCGGTCGACGCAGCGGGGTTGTTGCTGACGGGGTAAACGTGTCGGACCGCCGCCTTAGAGTGCGAAGTGCATGGCCGGGTCGATACGGGGGGTAGACGAAATGGCAGGTTCATCCGACAGGACTAGGCAGGGCGGGGCTCCGGAAACGTGGCCGGAGTACCTGCGCCGCATCAGCGCAGGGGCCACCCAGGCGCAGATCGCCGAGCGCATCGGCATCGGTCGGCTCTCGGTGTGCAACTGGTTGCAGGGCAAGACGCAGCCCAAGGCCGAAACGGTGATCAGCGTGGCCAGGGCCTTCGGGCGCTCACCGGTCGAAGCCTTGGTGGTGGCGGCCTATCTGGGCACCGACGAGGTGGGCGATCCGATTCAGGTGAGCGTCTCACTCGAGGCAGTCCTCGGGGATTTGCTCGGCGCCGAGGTACTGCGCCGGCTGAACCGGCTGGAAAGCATTGCCGGCGCGGGTTGAGCGTTGGCCCCCGACCCGGAGTCACCCGGCCGACGGTGAGCTGACGAAGTCGAGGCCCGGGGACTCGTTACCGTCGGGTCCGGCTTCCTCGACTAGGTCGAGCCGATGTCGCAGTGCGGCCGCGACGGCGACATAGGCGCTGATCTCACCATTGCACCCCTGCTCGATTCGGCTGACCAGCTGCCGTGAAACACCGGCCAGCTCCCCGATTTCGCTCTGGGTCCGGAACACCTTGAGACGCGCGTCTCGCAGCGTGGCGCCGATCTTCTCTAAGCTCGCCTGCACATCGCTTGTCTGCACATCGCTTGTCTGCACATCGCTTGTCTGCACGTCGCTTGTCTGCACGTCGTTGACCATCATGTCACGGTATCATTCCACGTTGCGGAATGGAACGATATCCTGACATAGCGATTGTGGGCGTGGACGGTATCGAACCGCCGACCGCTGGTGTGTAAAACCAGAGCTCTACCACTGAGCTACACGCCCGAACCACGGGCAGCGCGATACGCCCGTGCCCGGGCGAGGCTACCCGCCACCCGCGCGGGTTGGAAATCGCGTGTCAGGCGTTCAGCGTCGCCAGGGCGTCGGTCCACACCTTCTGGTCGCGGGCCTGCCCGGGTTGATTGCACTCGGCGAACCGGATCACACCGGAGCGATCGATGACGAAGGTTCCGCGGTTGGCGAAGCCGCCATCGGCGTTGAACACCCCGTAGGACTGCGCCACCGCGCCGTGCGGCCAGAAGTCGGAGAGCACCGGGAAGGTGAATCCGCTTTCGGTGGCCCAGATCTTGTGCGTCGGAGGTGGTCCCACAGACACCGCCAGGGTGGCGGTGTCGTCATTGTCGTAGGTCGGCAGGTTGTCCCGAACCTCGTCGAGTTCGCCCTGGCAGATGCCGGTGAACGCCAGCGGGAAGAACACCAGCAGCACGTTCTTGCGGCCCCGGAAGTCACTGAGGCTGACCGGCTGACCGTTCTGATCCTTGAGGGTGAAGTCCGGTGCCTGCGTCCCGACCGCCAGCGTCACGAATGCCTCCCGGCGGCCTTGGACTTGGGCTGCACCAGTCGGCTGCCGATCCAGTCGCCCAGATTCGCCGACGATGTCTGCATCAGACCCGCCGTCGGGGCAGCCTCGGCGATATCCGCCGGCAGCACGTGCCCCGGTTTACCGGTTTTGGGGGTCAGGACCCAGATGATTCCGTCCTCGGCGAGCGGTGTGATGGCGTCCATCAACCGATCCACCAGATCACCGTCGCCGTCCCGCCACCATAGGAGCACCACATCGATCACCTCGTCGGCATCCTCATCGAGAAGGTCGCTGCCGCAGACCTCCTCGACATCGAACCGGATGCCGTCATCGGAATCGTCGTCCCAGCCCAACTCCTGGACGATCTGATCGGGGTGGATGTCCAGCCTCTGTGCGTAGCTACGCCCGCCGTCACCCAAGGCGACCACCGTCTCAGACCTCCTCTTGCGTCGACCGCCTGTCGTGCGCCTATCGTCGCACGACCGGCGCGGGTCGTTCTCCTCGCGGTCGGTTATCGGTACATCGGCCGGTTATCGGTACATGGCGTCACACAGATCCAAGGCATTGGACCTGGCATCGTTGAGTTCGCTGATGATCGTATTGAACTCGGATGGCGCCGCCTGGTTGGTAATCGCTTCTGCGGTGTTCAGCGCGCTGGCGACCCAACCCACGAACGCTTCCGCGAGTTCGTCGGGCACGATCGGGCTGATGCTGGACTCCACCGCCTCCGCGCTCTGAATCAACGCATCGACGGCGGGAGCCTCGGTGTCGGCGACATCGCCGACCTCTTCGTTGAACGCATCGACGTAGCCGTTCACCGCGTCAATGGCTTCGGCACTGGTGACCGCCAACGTCTCGCAGGTGGCCAGTACCGCCTCGGTTGTGATCGAGGCCTGCCGCTGCGACTCCCTGGCACTGGAACTGGCCGCGGACTGCGATGACGACGCCGACATCGACGTTCGGTAGGCCGGGGCTTCCCCGGCATTCACCGCGGCGTCGCCCCCGGTGACGGTGGTGCAGCCTGCCACCCCCATCGACAGCACCGCCACGCCGCCGGCCAGCATTCCGGCGATGCGCACCCCTCGCGCGGTTCCGCTCAGCACGGATGAAGACGTTACCGGGTAACCGCCAGGATGGGCGCGCGGCGCGAACTCTGCGTCGCGGGCGGCGTCGGTGCGGCACGATAGGACAGGTATTCAATCCCACCCTCCCCCCAGCCCCGAGGAGCGGAAGTGACGGCCCAGTTCGCGCACGATCAACGGAGTCAAGGATCGGCAAGCGCACCCGATTCCGACCGCGTTCGGGTGATCCGAGACGGTGTCGCGTCATACCTGCCCGATATCGACCCCGAGGAGACCTCGGAGTGGCTGGAGTCCTTCGATGACCTGCTGTCCCGCTCCGGCCCGGCCCGTGCCCGCTACCTCATGCTGCGCCTACTCGAGCGGGCCGGCGAGCAACGGGTGTCCCTGCCGGCGCTGACCTCGACGGATTACGTCAACACCATTCCCACCGAACTGGAGCCCTGGTTTCCCGGCGACGAGGACGTCGAGCGGCGCTACCGGCGCTGGATCAGGTGGAACGCGGCCATCATGGTGCACCGCGCCCAGCGCCCCGGCGTCGGCGTCGGCGGGCATATCTCCACCTACGCATCCTCGGCAGCGCTCTACGAGGTGGGCTTCAACCACTTCTTCCGCGGCAAGTCCCACCCCGGCGGCGGCGACCAGATCTACATCCAGGGCCACGCCTCCCCCGGTATCTACGCTCGCGCCTTCCTGGAGGGCCGGCTGTCCGCCGACCGCCTCGACGGCTTCCGCCAGGAACACAGCCACCCCGGCGGCGGACTGCCGTCCTACCCGCACCCCCGGCTGATGCCGGACTTCTGGGAGTTCCCGACGGTATCGATGGGCCTGGGCCCGATGAACGCCATCTACCAGGCCCGGTTCAATCACTACCTGCACGATCGCGGTATCAAAGACACCTCTGACCAGCACGTCTGGGCGTTCCTCGGCGACGGCGAGATGGACGAACCGGAGAGCCGCGGACTGATTCAGGTCGCTGCCAACGAGGCGCTCGACAATCTCACCTTCGTGGTCAACTGCAACCTGCAGCGACTCGACGGGCCGGTGCGCGGCAACGGCAAGATCGTCCAGGAGTTGGAGTCGTTCTTCCGCGGGGCCGGCTGGAACGTCATCAAGGTGGTGTGGGGACGCGAGTGGGACGCCCTGCTGCAGGCCGACAAGGACGGCGCGCTGGTGAACCTGATGAACACCACCCCGGACGGGGACTTCCAGACCTACAAGGCCAATGACGGCACCTACGTGCGGGAGCACTTCTTCGGCCGTGACCCGCGGACCAAGGCTCTTGTGAAGGACATGTCCGACGCCGAGATCTGGAACCTCAAGCGCGGCGGTCACGACTACCGGAAGGTCTACGCGGCCTACCGTGCCGCGATGGAGCACAAGGGTCAACCGACGGTGATCCTGGCCAAGACCATCAAGGGCTACACCCTCGGCTCGCACTTCCAAGGCCGCAACGCCACCCACCAGATGAAAAAGCTTGCGCTGCAAGACCTCAAGGACTTCCGGGACTTCATGCGGATTCCGATCAGCGACGCCCAACTGGAGGAGAACCCGTACCTGCCGCCGTACTACCATCCCGGACCGGACACCCCGGAGATCCGCTACCTGCTCGACCGGCGCACCGCGCTGGGCGGTTTCCTGCCGGAGCGGCGCACCAGGTCCAAATCGTTGACGCTGCCGTCGCGCGAGGTCTACAAGGCGTTGAAATCAGGCTCCGGGAACCAGGGTGTGGCCACCACGATGGCGACCGTGCGGGTTTTCAAGGAACTGCTGCGCGAAACCGGCGAGAACGCCGTCGGCCGGCGCATCGTGCCGATCATCCCCGACGAGGCCCGGACCTTCGGCATGGACTCGTGGTTCCCGACCTTGAAGATCTACAACCGCAACGGTCAGCTCTATACCGCCGTCGATGCCCAACTCATGCTGGCCTACAAGGAGAGTGAGAAGGGCCAGATCCTGCATGAGGGCATCAACGAGGCCGGCTCCACCGCGTCGTTCACCGCTGTCGGCTCGTCGTACGCGACGCACAACGAGCCGATGATCCCGGTCTACATCTTCTACTCGATGTTCGGCTTCCAGCGCACCGGCGACAGCTTCTGGGCCGCCGCGGACCAGATGGCCCGCGGCTTCGTGCTGGGCGCCACCGCGGGGCGCACCACGCTCACCGGCGAGGGCCTGCAGCACGCTGACGGCCACTCGATGCTGCTGGCCTCGACCAACCCGGCGGTGGTGGCCTACGACCCCGCGTTCGCCTACGAGATCGCCTACATCGTCGAGAGCGGGTTGAGCCGCATGTTCGGCGAGCACCCGGAGAACGTGTTCTTCTACATCACCATCTACAACGAGCCCTACGTCCAGCCCGCCGAGCCGGAGAACCTGGACGTCGAACAGTTGTTGCGCGGGATGTACCGCTACCGGGTGGCCGCCCAGAAGCGCACCAGCACCGCTCAGATCCTGGCGTCCGGGGTGGCGATGCCCGACGCGCTGCGGGCGGCCGAGATGCTGGCGGAGCGCTGGGACGTGGCCGCCGATGTGTGGTCGGTGACGAGCTGGAACGAACTGCACCGGGACGGACTGGCGGTGGAGAAGGAGATGCTGCGCCATCCGGACCGCCCGGCTCCGACGCCCTTCGTCACCGAGGTGCTGGGCAGGACCGCCGGGCCGGTGGTCGCCGTGTCGGACTGGATGCGCGCGGTGCCCGAGCAGATCCGGCCCTGGGTTCCCAACACCTACGTCACGCTGGGTACCGATGGGTTCGGCTTCTCCGATACCCGCCCGGCAGCGCGCCGCTACTTCAACACCGACGCCGAGTCGGTGGCGGTGGCCGTGCTCGAGGCACTGGCCCGCGACGGCGAGATCGATCCGTCGGTGCCGGTCGCGGCGGCCCGCGAGTACCGCATCGACGACGTGATGGCCGCTCCGGAGCAGACCTCGGACCCCGGAGTGGCGTAGGCCACGACATCAGGCCCCGGAGTGGCGTAGGCCTTAGGTTTTGGCGCTTTCCGCCAAGAATTCGCGTAGCTTTTAGAGGTGCCCGACAACCCGCTGGTCGAGCAGCGTCGCTCGCCCCTGGAACTTCTCGACGATATCCCGGAGTCGACGCTGCGCAGGCTGAAGGGGCGGTCGGGCCGCCTGGCCACCGAGGCCGTCCAGGAGATGGAGAAGCGGCTGCCGTTCTTCGCCAGCCTGGAAGCCTCCCAGCGCGCCAGCGTGCAACTGGTGGTCCAGGCCGCGGTGGTCAACTTCGCCGAGTGGGTCCGTAACCCGGCCAGTCAGGTCGGCTATACCGCGCAGGCCTTCGAACTGGTCCCCAAGGATCTGACCCGCCGGATCGCCCTGGCGCAGACCGTCGACATGGTCCGGGTGACCATGGAGTTCTTCGAAGAAGTCGTGCCGCTGGTGGCGCGCAACCCCGATCAGTTGACGGCTCTGACCGTCGGAATCCTGCGCTACAGCCGGGATCTCGCCTTCGCGGCGGCCAGCGCCTACGCCGATGCAGCCGAAGCCCGCGGGTCCTGGGACAGCCGGATGGAGGCCAGCGTCGTCGACGCCGTGGTCCGCGGCGACACCGGTCCCGAGCTGCTTTCCCGCGCCGCCGCCTTGAACTGGGACACCACCGCCCCGGCGACGGTGGTCGTCGGGACACCTCCGGCAGGCCGGCAGGAACTGGCCGGCGAGGACATCCGGTCCATCGCAGCGCGCCACGACCGCGCCGCGCTGGCCGACATCCACGGGACCTGGCTCATCGCAATCATCTCCGGCCCGTTGTCGCCCACGGACCGGTTCCTCAACGACCTGCTCACAGCGTTCTCCGAGGCACCCGTGGTGATCGGCCCGACCGCGCCCATGCTCACCTCGGCCCACCTCAGCGCCGCAGAAGCGATCTCCGGAATGAACGCGGTGGCCGGCTGGGGCGGGGCACCGCGACCGGTTCCGGCCCGGGAACTGCTCCCCGAACGCGCACTGCTGGGTGACACCTCGGCGGTAACCGCGCTGTACAACGAGATCACCCGGCCGTTGGCCGACGCCGGCCCGGCGCTCACCGAAACCCTCGACGCCTACCTCGACAGCGGCGGCGCCATCGAGGCCTGCGCGCGGAAACTGTTCGTTCATCCAAATACGGTCCGTTACCGCCTGAAGCGCATCGCCGACTTCACCGGCCGCGATCCCACCGTGCCCCGGGACGCCTACGTCCTTCGGGTCGCGACGACGGTCGGCCGGTTCGGATACCCGGCGCCCTCACCCAGCACACCGCAGACCAGAGCAAACGGCGCGGTGATACCGCCCACGCCGCCATTGGTGGGTTCCTGAGCCGTGCCGGGCGGCGTCCGGAGATCGCGAGACGGTATCGCCGACGTCGCGTTCCCAAGCACTTTTGTGGGGATCCCACAAAAACCTAAGACAAGGTTCATAATCCTTTACACCCCGTAAATCCGCTTTCACAGTGTTCTCTTAGAGATGTGATTGCGCTCCTCGCGCCCGGACAGGGCTCGCAGACCCCCGGCATGCTCGCCGAGTGGCTGACATTGCCCGGAGCCGCCGATCGCATCGTCGCGTGGTCGCAGATCAGCGGCCTGGACCTGGCCCGGCTGGGAACCACCGCGACCGCCGAGGAGATCACCGACACCGCGGTAACCCAGCCACTGGTCGTCGCGACGACCCTGCTCGCCTATGCCGAGTTGGCCAGGCGCGGCCTGTCAGCGGCCGACAGCACCATCGTGGCCGGTCACTCGGTCGGCGAAATCGCGGCCTACGCCATCGCCGGCGTCATCTCGGCCGACGACGCGGTCCGGTTGGCGGCGGTCCGCGGCACCGAGATGGCCAAGGCCTGCGCGGCCGAGCCAACCGGTATGTCGGCCGTCCTCGGCGGCGACGAAGCCGAGGTACTGGCCCGGCTGGAGGCCCTGGAACTGGTCCCGGCCAACCGCAACGCGGCTGGCCAGATCGTGGCGGCCGGCGCAGTGGCCGCGCTGGAGAAACTGGCCGAGGATCCGCCGGCCAAAGCCCGGGTGCGCGCACTCGCCACCGCGGGGGCATTCCACACCCACTACATGGCCTCGGCCATGGACGGCTATGCCGCCGCCGCCGCTGACGTCAGTGCCGCCGATCCCCGCGCCACGCTGCTGTCCAATGTGGACGGCCAGCCGGTGACGTCGGGGGCCGACGCGATGGCCAAACTCGTCGCTCAGCTGACCCGCCCGGTGCGCTGGGATCTGTGCATCGCGACCATGCGAGCGCGCAACACCACGGCGATCGTCGAGTTCCCCCCCGCGGGGGCCCTGACGGGAATCGCCAAACGCGAACTTCGGGGAGTTGCGACGCACGCCGTCAAGACACCCGCAGATCTGGATGGCCTGACCGATCCATAGGCCGGCTGTCCAGAACAACCACAGGTAACACACCGCATGTCACGAAATAACATCGAGGAAGGGATCCACACAGTGGGCGCCAGTCAGACAGAAATCATCGCCGGTCTCGCCGAGATCATCGAAGAGGTCACCGGTATCGAGCCGTCCGAGGTCACCCCGGAGAAGTCGTTCGTCGACGACCTGGACATCGACTCGCTGTCGATGGTGGAGATCGCGGTGCAGACCGTGGACAAGAACGGCGTGAAGATCCCCGATGAGGATCTGGCCGGCCTGCGCACCGTCGGTGACGTGGTCGCCTACATCCAGAAGCTGGAAGAGGAGAACCCCGAGGCTGCCGCCGCCCTGCGCGAGAAGTTCAACCAGTGACCAAGCCTTCCACTGCTAACGGGGGTTTCCCGAACGTCGTGGTGACTGCCGTCGAGGCGACCACGGCGCTGGGCGCTGACGTCGACAGCACGTGGAAGGGCCTGCTCGCCGGGGAGAGCGGCATCCGGGTCCTTGAGGACGACTTCGTCACCAAGTGGGATCTGCCGGTGCGGATCGGCGGGCACCTCGTCGACCCGATCGACGACCACATGGGCCGGCTGGACCTGCGACGGATGTCGTACGTCCAGCGGATGTCGAAGTACCTCGGCCGCAAGATGTGGGACGCCGCGGGCGACCCGCAGGTCGACCCGGACCGCTTCTCCGTCGTCATCGGCACCGGACTGGGTGGCGGCGAGAAGATCGTCGAGACCTACGACACGATGAACGAGGGCGGCATCCGCAAGGTCTCGCCGCTCGCCGTTCAGATGATCATGCCCAACGGAGCGGCCGCGGTCGTCGGTCTTGACCTCGGCGCTCGCGCCGGGGTCATCACCCCGGTGTCGGCCTGTTCCTCCGGGTCGGAGGCCATCGCCCACGCCTGGCGACAGCTCGTTATGGGCGACGCCGATATCGCCGTGTGCGGTGGCGTCGAGGGCGTGATCGAGGCGCTGCCGATCGCGGCGTTCTCGATGATGCGCGCGATGTCCACCCGCAACGACGATCCGGCGGCCGCGTCGCGGCCCTTCGACAAGGACCGCGACGGGTTCGTCTTCGGCGAGGCCGGCGCGATGATGATCATCGAGACCGAGGAGCACGCCAAGGCCCGTGGCGCCAAGCCACTGGCCCGACTGTTGGGTGCCGGCATCACCTCCGACGCATTCCACATGGTGGCCCCGGCGGCCGACGGTTTGCGGGCCGGCCACGCGATGAAGCGGGCGATGGAATTGGCGGGCTTGTCCCCCTCGGATATCGATCACGTCAACGCCCACGCCACGTCAACGTCCATCGGCGACCTCGCCGAGGCAGCCGCCATCCGGGTCGCCGGTGTGCAGCACGCCCCGGTGTACGCGCCGAAGTCCGCGCTCGGCCACTCCATCGGGGCGGTCGGCGCCCTGGAGTCGATCCTGACGATTCTCTCGTTGCGCGACGGGGTCATCCCGCCGACGCTGAACTACGAGACACCGGATCCGGATATCGACCTCGATGTCGTTGCCGGCGAACCGCGTTACGGCGACTACAAGTACGCCATCAACAACTCGTTCGGTTTCGGCGGGCACAACGTCGCGCTCGCCTTCGGACGGTACTGACCGGGTGGAAGGACCCAACTTCACCGATGGCACAGCTGACAACGGGTAACGGTCTGCCGAGGGTGGTCGTCACTGGCATCGCCATGACGACCGCGCTCGCGACCGATGCCGAGAACACCTGGAAGAAGCTCCTCGACGGACAATCCGGGATCCGCACGCTGACGGATCCGTTTATCGAGGAATACGACCTGCCGGTCCGTATCGGCGGCCATCTGCTCGAGGATTTCGAAAGCGAGCTCAACAAGGTCGAACTCCGGCGGATGTCCTACCTGCAAAAAATGGCGACCGTCGTCGGCCGTCGTGCGTGGCAGAGCGCCGGAGCTCCGGAGGTCGACACGCGGCGCCTGATGGTGTCGATCGGGACCGGCATGGGGTCCGTCGAAGAAGTGCTGTTCGCCTACGACGCCATGCGGTCGCGGGGTCTGCGTGCCGTGTCGCCGTTGGTCGTCCAGATGTTCATGCCCAACGGGCCGGCCGCCGTGGTCGGCCTCGAACGCCACGCCAAGGCTGGCGTGTGCACACCGATCGCGGCGTGCGCCTCGGGTTCCGAAGCGATCGCCAACGCCTGGCGCAACATCGTCTACGGCGAGGCCGACATGGCGATCTGCGGCGGCGTGGAGACCAAGATCGAGGCAGTGCCGATCGCCGGCTTCGCCCAGATGCGAATCGTGTTGTCCACCACCAACGACGATCCGGCCGGTGCCTGCCGGCCGTTCGACCGTGACCGCAACGGCTTTGTATTCGGTGAGGCCGCGGCGTTGATGGTGATCGAGACCGAGGAACATGCCAAGGCCCGCGGTGCCACCATCCTGGCCCGCATCATGGGCGCCTCGGTGACCTCCGACGGATTCCACATGGTGGCGCCGGATCCCAACGGTGAGCAGGCCGCCCAGGCCATCACCCGCGCGGTGCAACTGGCCGGGCTGCAGCCCAGCGATATCGATCACGTCAACGCCCATGCCACCGGCACACAGGTCGGAGACGTCGCGGAGGGCAAGGCCATCAATAACGCGATGCGGGGCCACCGGCCAGCCGTCTACGCGCCCAAGTCGGCGCTGGGTCACTCGGTGGGCGCCGTCGGCGCGGTGGAGTCGATCCTCACCGTGCTCGCCCTGCGCGACGGGGTGATCCCGCCGACGCTGAACCTGCGCAACCTCGATCCGGAGATCGATCTGGATGTGGTGGCCGGCGAACCGCGGCAGGGCGACTACCAGTATGCGGTGAACAACTCATTCGGATTCGGCGGCCACAACGTGGCCATCGCCTTCGGAAAGTATTAGCTGCCAGTTTTCACCCACAGGCCCGGAAACGGGCAGATGCAGGATGAGGAGGTTGGGATGACGATCATGGCTCCTGAGGCAGTCGGTGAATCGCTGGACCCTCGAGATCCGCTGCTTCGCCTGAAAACGTTCTTCGACGACGACAGCGTGGAACTGCTGCACGAACGGGACCGTTCCGGCATCCTCGCCGCAGCCGGCACCGTCAACGGCGTGCGCACCATCGCGTTCTGCACCGACGGCACCGTCATGGGCGGCGCCATGGGAGTCGACGGCTGCCGCCACATCGTCAACGCCTACGACCTCGCCATCTCCGAGCAGAGCCCGATCGTGGGCATCTGGCATTCCGGCGGCGCCCGGCTTGCCGAAGGTGTGCGGGCACTGCACGCGGTGGGCCTGGTTTTCGAGGCCATGATCCGGGCCTCGGGTCACATCCCGCAGATCTCCGTCGTCGTGGGCTTCGCCGCGGGCGGCGCGGCCTACGGACCGGCACTGACCGACGTCGTCATCATGGCGCCGGAGGGCCGGATCTTCGTGACCGGTCCCGACATCGTGCGCAGCGTCACCGGCGAGGACGTCGATATGGAGTCGCTCGGCGGCCCCGGGCGTAGGCGTCGAGTTCGTCGTCGGCGACGATGTGGCACACCCCGGACTTCTTGTGATGGGTCTCGGGGCCGGCGGCTGGTCGAATACTTCTGCCAGCAGGGACATTTCGACCGCAGCAA
>JBFYOR010000165.1:0-2559 GCA_041303695.1 Mycobacterium sp.
GCCGGGGTCCCCGGCCCCGAATTCCGCCTCGAATACCGGGAGGTCGTCCTGCTCGTCGGGCACCGCGCTGTAACCGAGCGGGGCCATATAGCCGGCGGCCGCCAACTGGGTAGCGCCGAACGCTGCCTGGGTGTCCTCGGTGGGCAATAGTCCCGGGGCCAGACCGACGGTCGAGGCTTCGTAGCGCGGGGCTGCCGCCGAGGCCAGCGCGGCACCGCGGGCCAGCGCCAGTTCACCCTCGTCCGGGGCGTGCACCGGCAGACTCGTCGATGCCGCGATCGCGGGCCGCAGAGCGGCGATGTCGATCCCGGAACCCACCATGAAAACCGCATCCGGCGGTTCGGTCGCCGTGCTCAGTCCGGCGACCATCTGCCGGAGTTCAGTGACCGCGTCAACGGTGTGCAGGCTGCGGCTGTCCACCCGGACCACTGCGCCGTCGACGGTCCGCACCACCGCCAGAGTGGCGGCGGTGCGCTCGAGGAACAGCAGCGCGGTGCGCTCGTACCCGATGGTCTCACCGATGGCCTGCGCGAGTGCGCTGGCGGCGTGCAGTTCGGAGACCAGGACGACGTCGTCGATGCCATGCGCCCGCAGGGTCTGGCTCAGCCGGGCGGCGGCCGCATGGTCGGTCCACGCGACGCCGATGGACTTCAGGTGATGCCCGCTCTCCAGCGCGCTCTCCCGGGTGCCGAGGATCGCGGCGATCACCTGATCGGCCGGATCCGCACCGGCTCTTGCCGGGCCGCCGGCGATGTCCACGGAGTCGCGATCGACGGTGACCCCGTCCGCATTCTCGCCCTCGACCAGGACCAGGCGGACCGCCGTTGGTGTCATCGACACACCAAGAACGATGTCCACTACCCCTCCACCGTGAGTGCTGGACCGACCCGCTGCGGCTGGGTTGCGCGCACCGGACCTGACCCACCTACTACACGGTTGATCGGCCTGCGCTGTGGGACCGTTACACGACGATCCAAGGGGACAGATCTAGCTGGACCGGATGAAGTTCTGATACGACCGCGACGGTGTGGGGCCGCGCTGACCCTGGTACTTCGACCCCACCGCGGCGCTGCCATAGGGGTGTTCTGCCGGACTGGACAGTCGCAGCAGACACAGTTGGCCGATCTTCATCCCCGGCCACAGCGTGATCGGCAGATTCGCCACGTTGGACAGCTCAAGGGTGATGTGTCCAGAGAAGCCGGGATCGATGAACCCGGCGGTCGAATGGGTGAGAAGGCCGAGCCGGCCCAGCGAGGACTTGCCCTCCAGGCGTCCGGCAAGATCGTCGGGCAGCGTGCAGCACTCCAGGGTTGACCCGAGCACGAACTCGCCGGGATGCAGCACGAACGGCTCACCGTCGGCCGGTTGCACCATGCTGGTGAGCTCATCCTGCTGCTCAGCCGGGTCGATATGGGTGTAGCGGGTGTTGTTGAACACCCGGAACAAATTGTCCAACCGGACGTCTACGCTCGACGGCTGCACCAGGGTGTCGTCGAACGGGTCGAGGCCCAGCCGTCCGGCGGCGATCTCGGCCCGGATGTCACGATCGGAGAGCAGCACCCGACGAGCGTATAGCCCGCTGATGGGAGGCCCATGACGACGTGGCGGATCGGACCCGGGCCCGAGGTTGATATCCTTCGTCAGCAGCACGCGCCGATGTAGTTCAATGGCAGAACATCAGCTTCCCAAGCTGAATACGCGGGTTCGATTCCCGTCATCGGCTCTCTTGGGACTAGCGGCCGGTCAGCTGATCGATCAGCGTGTAGCCGTCTGGGTCGTCGGGGAGCACCCACGCGAAGCCCTCCAAGAAGATGATCGCGATGACGTTCGCCGCGACCACGGCGATGAACAACCAGATGATGGCCGTCGAGACCTTGCGTAGCGGGCTGTCGACGGCCGGCGCCTGCGGAATGCCCCGCGGCATCAGGGTCAGCATCACACCGACGTAGATCATCACTATCGCGAAGGTGACGAACGCCCAGGTGTAAAGGTGCAGCCGCAGGAACGGCTCGCCGTAGCCCGGGTCGCCCGGCAGGATGTGCAACTCGATCTGGCGCACCGACACCGACGCCCCGGCCAGCACGCTGAGCAGGCCCATGCCGAGGCCCTGGGCGTAGCGGGCCGTGGTCAGGGTTCCCCGTCTGGCCTGCATGATGATGAACAGCGCGGCGATCGTCGACAGGATCATGCCGTAGCGCTGCAACATGCACAGCGGGCAGGGGAACTCGCCCTGGCCGAACTGGATGTAGAACGCGCTGAGCATCACCACGGTGTAGGCGAGCATCCAGGCGTGCAGACCCCAATAGGTGATGGCACCCCAGAGGCGACTGCCGGATCCCGCGGGCTCCTCGACGATGCGGGTCTGTTCGATGACGACCTCGGCCATCAGAAGCTCAGATCCAGAGTCGAGGTGACGTGGAAGCGGAACAGACCGATGAGCGCCACCACGCCGACGGCCCACAACGCGATGACCATTCCGCGCTTGGCGCCTCGCCACACCAGTAGTGCGGTCACCAGCAACAAGGCCATGATGAGAATGTCCACGCGCGAACCCTAAGC